>DATDEG010000296.1:0-3605 GCA_036523465.1 bacterium | reverse complement strand
GTCACCTTGCGTGTGCCGCATGCGTTCGGCCATCACTCCACCACCGACAGTGATCGTCCGAAGACTTCTCGCAGCGCTGAGACGATCGCATTCGAGGAAAATCCCCGCCGCTGAAGCACACCGGCCAGCCGGCGGGCGGCGACATCGCGGGGCTCACGCCGATACCGGCGAAGCCGCGCCTGAGCGAGGGCCACTGCCTGGGCGCGCTCGTCGGCTTCCGACAGGCCGGCCCGAAGCGTCTCCTCGATGATGTCGCGGGGTACGCCCTTCTGCTGGAGCTCACGGCGTAGCCGCACCGCACCAGACGGGCGCACCGCAAGCCGTCCCGCTATCCACGCCTTCGCAAATCGCACGTCGTCCAGCAGACCGTCGCTTTCCAGTCGAATAACCGTGGCTGACACGATACCGGCAGGGTATCCTTTGCGCGTAAGGCGGTTCACGATCTCCCGGCGGCTCCGCAACCGGATGAGGAGTAGCCGCGCGGCCGACGCCAGCGCCGCGGTAGCCTGCGCCCGCTCCCGCAGCGCCGCCCACGCCGCCTCGTCGAGATTCGCCCCGGGGGTGATCCCCAGCGCTGCGACATCCTCGACGCGTACCCGCAGCGCCGTCCCGTCATCGAGCGTGATCCGCTGATGCGGGGTGCGCCCCGACGGGGAGCCGACGCGCTCGACCCTCACATCGGCGTCCCCCTACCCCTTGTGCTTGCCGGCCGGTTCCTTCACCGATCCCGCCGCCGCAGGCGGCTGAGGCGCGGACGGAACCGGCGGCTTGGCCAATCCCACGGCAACGCGGACCCGCCGGTCGATCTCGCGCGCCAACTCCGGGTTGCTCTCCAGGAAATCCCGCGCGTTGTCGCGTCCCTGCCCGAGCTTCATGTCCCCGAAGGCGAACCAGGTCCCGGTACGCTGGACCACACCGTGGGCGGCGGCTACGTCGAGGATGTTCGCCTCGCGGCTGATCCCGCGACCGTAGAGGATGTCCACTTCCGCGTCGCGGAACGGCGGGGCCACCTTGTTCTTGACGACCTTCACCCGGGCCCTCATCCCCTTGACCTCGTCGCCGGACTTCAGGTTCTCGATGCGCCGGATCTCCAGGCGCACCGTCGCGTAGAACTTCAACGCGCGGCCCCCGGTCGTCGTCTCCGGGTTGCCGAACATCACGCCGATTTTCTCCCGGAGCTGATTGATGAAGACCACGGTCGTGTGCGACCGGCTGATCGCGCCGACGAGCTTACGCAGCGCCTGCGACATCAGCCGGGCCTGCAACCCGACGTGCGCGTCGCCCATCTCCCCTTCGAGTTCTGCTCGGGGGACCAGCGCGGCAACAGAGTCTACCACGACGACGTCGACCGCACCGCTGCGAACCAGCATCTCCGCAATCTCGAGCGCCTGCTCGCCGGAGTCGGGCTGGGACAGGAGCAATCCGTCCACGTCAACGCCGACCGCGCGCGCATAGTTCGGATCGAGCGCGTGCTCCGCGTCGATGAACGCCGCCGTGCCGCCCTCGCGCTGCGCTTCGGCGATGATGTGGTAGCCGAGCGTCGTCTTGCCGGATGACTCCGGACCGTAGATCTCAACGACCCGACCGCGCGGCACTCCACCGACGCCGAGAGCGATGTCCAGCGCGAGCGCCCCGGTGGAGATGACCTCGACCTGAAGCTTCGCGCTGGCCTCCCCCAGCCTCATGATGGAGCCCTTGCCGAACTGCTTCTCGATCTGGGTTACGGCCAGGTCCAGAGCCCGCTGACGTTCGTCCATCGGCCACCTCCTGCCTACGCTGGCGGCACTGTACCAAACGCTTGTTCGGTTGTCAATAGCCCTCGGAGGCCATGGGAAACCCTTCGGATCCCCGAGGACTGCGGCCAATTCCTGGGGTGGGCTACTACTTCTCGTGGGTCGACAGCGGTACCTCCTCAACAGGTGCGTAGAGGGCTCCTGAAGGCCGCAAGTGGCTCTCCATCACCACGATCGACTCCACATACTGCTCCCCGACCTCTACCCCCGCCAGCGAGGCTATGGCGGGCTCCACGGATCTGACCCGGTGCGGGTCCTTTACCCTGGCGAGGGTGAGGTGCGGATGGAACGGACGGGGCTCCTTGGGGAACCGCTCTCTGGCCAGCGCGTCGTCGAGCCGCCGGGCCAGATGCCTCAACTGCTCTTCCCCTTCCGTGACCCCAACCCACACGACCTGAGGCCGGCGGGCAGACGGGAACGCGCCGATGCCGACCAGGCGGATCTCAAACGGAGCCGTATCCAGGACGGCTTCGTGCGCGGCCCGGCGCACGCGCAGGAGCTCGGCCGCTGAGATCATCCCCAAGAAGCGGAGTGTGAAGTGCAGATTCATCGCGGCGATCCAGCGCAACGCCGCACCCGCGGTCTCGAGCTTCCGCGCCACCCCTTCGACGGCCCTGCCGAGCGCGGCGTCGAGGGGCACGGCGATGAAGATACGATGTCGGGCATCGGTCATCGACTGATGAGGTGTAGCCTGAGGAGGTTCAGCGCGGCCTGCGCGGCGAGATGACGGATGCCGGTACGCCCGGCCTGGGAGCCGAAGGTCAGCCGCCGGTGCTGCGCGCCGCCCTCGTCCGCGAGCCCGAGATAGACCAGTCCTACCGGTTTCTCTTCTGTCCCTCCCCCCGGCCCCGCGACGCCCGTGATCGAGAGGGCGTACGCGGTCATCGCCCGCGCGCGGATCCCCTGGGCCATCGCCTCGGCCACCGGCGCGCTCACCGCCCCATGGACCTCGAGCATCTCCTTTGGGACGCCGAGGAGCGCCGTCTTCGCTTCGTTGCGGTATGCGACAATGCCCTCGACGAAGTATGTGGAGCTCCCCGGGACGGAGGTGATGCGCTGCGCGAGTAACCCTCCCGTGCACGATTCCGCGACAGCGAGCGTTGCCCGGCGGGCGGCCAACAGCTTCCCGACGACCTGCTCCAGGGTCTCCTCGTCTTTTCCGTAGATCAGCTCGCCGAGCCGCTCCCGCACCAGACGTTCCCCTGCGCTGAGCTGGCCGGCGACGACCTCATCACTCCCTTTGGACGTCAGGCGCAGATGGACTTCGCCCAGCTTCGCGTATGGAGCGATGGTCGGCGCCGTCGCGGCGAGGAGATCCTTGATGCGCATCTCCACGGCGGACTCACCTTCTCCCGTCACGCGGAGCACGACCGAGCGGATGACCCCGCCGCCCGTCCGGGCCCTGAGGGCCGGGACCACGTAGTGCTGCATCATTCCTTCCATCTCATACGGGACGCCCGGCATGATGAAGATCATCCGTCCGTCCCGCTCGAGATGGATCCCGGGGGCCGTTCCCCGTGTGTTGGGGATGATCCGCGCGCTTCGGGGGACCAGGGCCTGCTTGAAGACGTTCGGCGTTGGAACGCGGCCCCGTGTTGCGAAGAACCGGCGGACGTGCTCGGTGACCGCCGGGTCTTCCACGAGTTCCTCGCCGAGGGCACCGGCCACCGCCTCAACGGTCAGGTCATCTTCGGTGGGCCCCAGGCCTCCGGTGATGAGGATCGCTTCGGCGCGGCTCAGCGCGAGACGGACGGCCTCCTGGATGCGGGGCGGGTTGTCTCCGACGGTCTGCTTGAAGTACAGATCGATGCC
>DATDEG010000295.1:0-5949 GCA_036523465.1 bacterium | reverse complement strand
TCCTCCGCTCGGTGGCGAAGACGAGCCGCGCGCTCATCGTCTATGAGGACAACCGCTTCGGCGGCTACGGTGCCGAGGTTGCCGCAATCATCGCCGAGGAAGCCTTCTACGATCTTGATGCACCCGTGATGCGGGTAGCCGGGCCCGACGTGCCCGGGATTCCTTTCAGCAAGCCGCTCGAAGAGTGGTTCTACATCGATCGCGCGAAGATTGCGGCCGCCGTGCGCACGCTCGCCGGCCGGTGAATCCCGCCTCCGGGGGACCCTGATGCCCGTCGAAGTGAAGATGCCGCAGTTGGGCGAGAGCACATACGAGGGCACCATCGGCAAGTGGCTGAAGCAGCCCGGCGAGCAGGTCGAGCGCTTCGAGCCGCTCGTGGAGATCATCACCGACAAGGTGAACGTCGAGATGCCCGCGCCGTTTGGCGGAACCCTGACAGAGATCCTTGTCGCCGAAGGCACGACGGTCAACGTCGGCACAACGATCGCCACGATGGAGACGACCGCCGGCGCGACGGCCTCCGCACAGACCTCTGAACAGGCCTCGTCGCCCGGCGCTCGCGGGCCGGGGACGGAACCCGCCGGCACGCGCCCATCGGGCACGCAGCCTCCGGCCGCGCGGACCGCTGGCGAGCCGCCTACAGAGACCCAGCCGGCCGGGAGGGCGACTCAGACCTCCGCAGCCGGTCCGGCGCGATCGGCCGAAGATGGAGAACGCGCGCGGCTCTCGCCGGTTGTCCGCAGACTCGCGGAGGAGCACGGGCTGACGCACGACGAGGTGGCCCGTCTACACGGGTCGGGCGCCGGAGGGCGTGTGACGAAGGATGATGTGTTGGAATATCTCGAACAGCGGCAAGGTCCGTCCGGGCAAGCCGTCCCTCAGCCAGCAGGACCCGCTGGCGCCGGGGCAGTCACTTCGGGCGCTCCCGGAATGGCCCGGGGACAGCGCGCACCGGCGGCGCCTCCCGGGACCGTGGTCCCTGCGCCCACGCGCTCAGCTCCCGCACCCCCCGGCACGGTCGTCCCCGCTCCGACGCGGCCTGCGGCCGCCGCGCCGCCCGCCCCGGCCCACGAGGGCGACGAGCTGGTGAAGCTCACGCCGCTGCGCCGGTCCATCGCGCAGCGGATGGCGCAGTCCAAACGTGAGATTCCCCACGCCTACGGCGTGATCGAGGTCGATATCACGACGCTGATCCGCTGGCGCGAGACGCACAAGGAGCAGTGGCGGGCGCGCGAAGGCGTGAACATCACGCTCACCGCGTTCTTCATCAAGGCGGCGGCCGAGGCCATCAAGGTGTTTCCCATGGTGAACTCGGTGTGGACCGATGACGGGATCCTCATGCGCAGGGCGATCAACGTCGGCGTCGGGATCGCGCTCGACGAGGGACTCATCGTCGCCGTCGTGAAGCACGCCGACCAGAAGAGCTTGGTCGGGGTGGCCACGGATCTCGACGGGCTCGGCCGTCGCGCCCGGGACGGCAAGCTCACCCTCGACGACGTACAGGGCGGGACCTTTACGATCACCAACCCTGGAGTCTTCGGCTCCATCTGGTCGATGCCGATTATCGTGCCGGGCCAGGCGGCGATCCTCGCGACCGACGCGGCGGTGAAGCGCCCCGTCGTGCGCGATGAGGGGATCGCCATCCGTGATATCATGCACCTGGGGATGTCCTTCGACCACCGCATCTTCGACGGCGCGATCTCGGTGCAGTTCCTCAACCGGATGAAGGCCAAGCTCGAGGGGTTCCCGGGCGGCGACTCCGCCCTGACCGATTTCTAGCCCATGGCAACCACGCTGCCCGCCCGCCGGCCCGAGTGGCTGAAAGCTCGACTCCCCACCGGCCAGAACTACACCGACCTGCTGGGGATCATGCGCACGCAGACCCTGCACACCGTCTGCGAAGAAGCGCGCTGTCCCAACCTCGGCGAGTGCTGGGAGCGGCGCACGGCCACGTTTCTCATCCTCGGGAACGTCTGCACCAGGAACTGTTCGTACTGCGCGATCGTGCACGGCCTGCCGACGGAGCTCGATCTTGAGGAGCCGGCCCGCGTGGCCGACGCGGTCCGCGCCATGGGCCTGCGTCACGCGGTGATCACGTCGGTAAACCGCGACGACCTTGCCGACGGCGGGGCCGGCGTGTACGCGGCGCTCATCAGGCGGATCCACGAGACGTCGCCGGAATGCACCGTGGAGGTCCTCATCCCGGACCTCAAAGGTGACGCGCCGGCGCTCCGCACCATCCTGGAGGCCGCTCCGGAGATCCTGGCCCACAACATCGAGTCGGTGCGTCGAGTGTTCAAAGTAGTGCGTCACGGCGGCAACTACGAGCGGACCCTGGACCTGTTGCGCCGGGCCAAGGCCTGGGGGTACACCTCCTTCACGAAGAGCGGGATCATCCTCGGGATGGGTGAGACGTGGGACGAGCTGCTGCAGACGATGGACGACCTGCGCGAGGTGGACTGCGACGTATTGACACTCGGCCAGTACCTCCGGCCGGGCCCGGATTACCATCCCATCGATCGATACTACACGCCTGTGGAGTTCGCCGAACTCCAGAAGATCGGCCTGGCCAAGGGCTTCCGCTACGTGGAGTCCGGCCCGCTCGTGCGGTCGTCATACCGCGCCGATGAGCAGGCCGCGGCCGTCCGCGCCTTCCGTGCCCGGATCGGGACCAGCCTTCCTGCCTTAGCAACCTGATCGACTGGACGGGTTCCCGGAGGACTAGGTGCGGTTGTATCTCTTGCCATGATGTCAGGAGGGATGGGTGTGCCCCGAGAGATCGTGAAGTCCGAATCCGCTCCGAATGCGATCGGGCCGTACTCGCAGGCGATCAAAGCCAACGGGTTTGTGTTCCTCTCCGGCCAGGTGGCTCTTGATCCGCGCAGCGGGCAACTCGTCGGCGAGGACATCAAGACCCAGACCCGTAGGGCGCTCGACAATATCAAGGCTGTGCTGGAAGCGGCCGGGTCGTCGCTCGACCGGGTCGTGCGGTGCACCGTGTTTCTGAAGGACATGAATGACTTTGGACCGATGAACGAGGAGTACGGCAGCTACTTCAAAGAACTCCCACCGGCGCGCACGACCGTGCAAGCGGCAAAGCTGCCGCGGGATGCGCTGGTGGAGATCGACGCGATCGCGGCCGTTTGATTGGTACTGCGCAGAGGAACGCCGAAAGGCACTGTGATACGATACGTCTGCGGGTCCGGCCCTACGCCGTGCCGTGGCGCCGGGCTGGGGAATGGAATCCCTCACCACTGCGGGGTCGGCTAACGGGAAGCCACCAGCCTTTGAAGCTGGGTATACAGGTTCGATTCCTGTCCCCGCAGCCAGTGTTCCCAGCCGAATCACGGACTTTCGTGCTGTAGATCCTGCAGATCGCGTCGCCCCCGGAACCCGGCCATCTGGTCATCGCGGGCCAGATGGGCCAACTGCATCACCACACCACCCTCGGTAGCCACTCACTTACCCCGTATCAACCACACCGAGACGCTCTCACGCACTGATCGCAGCGGACTCCGGCAGGACGGAGGTCGCACCTGGAGGCGGCGGATGACACACGAAGAGCGGATGGAGTTAGCGGGCCGGCTCTGCGCGCTCATCATCGAGCGGTACGACGACACTGTGCTCGCCGTGTTTGTCACGAGCTCCACGGCCCGCGGGCTCGACCTGGAGTTCTCCGATCTGGAGCTGACCGCGGTCCACCGGGACGGCACCGCACCGGTAAGCCGGTCGTACTACCACCGCGGGATCCTCATCGAGGTCGAGCACATCGAGGAATCTCGGATCCTCGACCAACGGATGCGCCGGCAATGGCCGATCAGCGCCGGTGAGTACCGGGAACGGATCATCCTGTACGAGAAGGATCACTGGACCACGCGGTTGGACCAGGCCCTCGAGGCACGCGACGCAGCCGATCCGCTCCCCGCGCAGCGCGCGGCGCTGCTGGAGGTGCTCGAATACCGGGACAAGCTGCGGAATGCGCGCCTGATCGGCGACGGGACCAGCCTCCGGGCATTCGGATTCTTCCTCGCCGACGCCGCCGCGAACCTCGTGCTGTTCCTGAACCGGCAGCCGATGATCACGACACGCCAGTACTTCCATCAAGCATTCGCCTGCCCGCTGCTGCCGCCCGGGTTCCGAGCTCACATGGAGGCCTTGCTGGGGCTGCGGACCGCGGATCCGGATGCCCTGGCCGACGTGACGGAGACCCTGACGAACGGATTGGTGCAGCTGGCGGCGCTGCGGGGTATCGAGACGGATTCACCCGAACTGCTGGTCTGAGCGGGCCCGGACCGAATCTGCGGGCCGGCGCGGCCTCCACCCATCGGGGACGAGTTCAGACCACACGCGTTACGCTGGCCCCTTCCAGCCGGGTCCGCGTATGACGCGGCCGGGCGTTGCCCCCGTGTGCGCGCCTCCGGAGATGACCGGCACGCCGTTGACGAGAACGTCGCGCACGCCGACGGCGTACTGGTGCGGCTGCTCGTACGTGGCGCGGTCGGCGATCGCGACGGGATCGAAGACGACGACGTCGGCGTACGCGCCCTCCGCCAGGCGGCCGCGGTCGCGCAGCCGGAGCGTCGCCGCGGGGAACGCCGTCATCCGTCGCACCGCCTCGGTGAGAGGGACGACCTGCTCGTCGCGGACGTAGCGGCCGAGGACACGGGCGAAGCTCCCATACGCGCGCGGGTGGGTCCCCATCTGCAGGAACGCGCCCTCGGCGGCAAATGACCCCGCGTCGGAGCAGAAGCTCACCCATGGGGCGGCGATGATGCGCCGCAGATTCTCTTCCGACATCGTGAAGAACACCGCGCCGACGTCGGCGTCGTTCTCGATGATGAGGTCCATCACGACCTCACGCCAGTTCGCTCCGCGAGAGGCGGCGACCTCGGCGAGGGTCTTCCCGGTGAGCGGTTTGAGCGCCGGGTTGCGGAAGCCGACGACGCGGATGTTCTCCGGTCCGGCAAACAGCCCCATCTCCGCTTTGATGCGCGCGCGGGTCGCCGGGTCGCGGAGCCTCGCGATCATCGCCTCCTCTCCGCCTTCGTGTGCCCAGGGGGCGATGCCGGTATCCAGTCCGGTCGACGAAGCGGTGTAGGGGTAGACATCGGCTGTGATGGCCGCCCCCCGCGAGCGCTCCTCCTCGATCCGGGCGAGGACGCCGTCGAGGCGGTGCCAGTTCCTCCGTCCTGAGACCTTGAGATGGTAGATCTCGGATCGCGCCACGGCGCGGGCGATCGAGATGAACTCCTCGAGCGCCTGCTCGATGCCCGCCTCCTCGTTGCGGATATGCGAGATGTACAGTCCGCCGGCTTCCGAGGCCACTTCGGCGAGCGCGATGAGCTCGTGGGTATCCGAGTAGGTCGCCGGCGGGTAAATGAGGGCGGACGAAATACCGACCGCGCCTCCTGCCATCGCCACGCCGACCAGGGTCCGCATCCGGTCGAGCTCCAGGGCCGACGGCAGGCGGTTCTCATAGCCGATGACGTGGATCCGCGCCGTCGTCGCACCCATGAAGGAGGCCACGTTGCACGACACCCCGCGCGCCGCCAGGGTGTCGAGGTATTCTGCCAGTGTTGTCCACGCAACCTCGAACTTCAGATCCCCCTGGCGCGTGGCCATCTCCCGCTTCATCGCCGGCGTCAACGGTCCCATCGAGACGCCCTCGCCGAGCACCTCGAGGGTGACGCCTTGCCGGAGGTCGCTCTGGGAACGGCCGTCGGCCAGGAGGGTGACGTTGGCCCAGCTCAGCATGTTGATGAAGCCCGGCGCCACCGCGAGCCCCCGGGCGTCGATCTCGGTAGAGGCGGTACCGTCGATCTGCGGGGCGATCCGGGCGATCCGGTCACCCCGGACGGCGAGGTCGGCGGCGACCGGTGACGTTCCTGTCCCGTCGTAGAGCTGCCCGTTCCGGATGATCACGTCATACGCGGCCATGCACACCTCCTG
>DATDEG010000294.1:0-3174 GCA_036523465.1 bacterium | reverse complement strand
CGAAAACCCTGGTGGTCGTCGGGGGAGACGGGAGTACGCTGTCGCTCCCCCCCAGGCCGGTCCGTTCTCGCCATTCGTCCCAGCCATATGCCGAGGTCTCATAGCGCCAGCTCTTGGCACCCCCACCTCGTGCCCAGGTGTTTCCTGACCACCGGTAGCGGCTCGCCAGCCCCTCCCCGCCGAGGCTCACGAGGTCCCGGCTGCCCACGATCACGTTGCCCGTCACGGTCGCCTGACTCCAGGGCTCGCTCATCTCGAGACCGACCTTGCCTCCCACGATGTAGTTGTCCTGCAGGACGAGGCTGTGGTTGTTCTGGGGCGCGTACCGGCCGGCCCGGATGTTGATGCCGTCGGCGCCGGCGTAGTAGAGCATGTTCCCGATCCCGACCATGCCCTCCGTCGGGACCGGGGCGTTGAAGATGAGATTCTCTCGAGCGGCGACGGCGGTCGAGATCGTGCCGTTGTCGAAGGAGACGTTGCCCTCGACCCGGATATTGCGGAGCACGGGGTTCCGGGGACTGGCGTAGATCTGGATGCCGCGGGCCATGTTGTTGAAGAAGACGTTGTCGGTGATCAGCTTGGTGCCTTCCTCGTTGTGGACGTAGGTGCCGTGGTCGAGGTTCTCGTGAGTGCCGTTGTTGTACACGATGCACCCATACATCTCGGCGTCCACCGCAGGCGTCCAGAAGCTGATTCCCTGAGTCCCGGCGTCATGGACGACGAGGTTGATGAACAGGCCATGGTCCGTGTTGGCCTGGATCCCGTATGTGGTCGGGACCGATTGCGTGACCTCGAAGCCCCAGAACGCGAGGTATGCCCCTTCCGCCCGCAAGGTGCCGTCGATCGTCGCCCGTTCCCCTGCGGCCTGGCGGAAGACGATCCAACGCCCCGGGGCGCCCTGCAGTTGGGTGCGGAACGCCCCACGGTAGGTCCCGCCGCGCAACCACACGGTGTCTCCCGGATGGACGCGGCCGCCGGCACCCGCCAGGGCCGTCGCCAGGTCCCACGGCTGGTCCGCCGCGCCCGTGCCGGCCGCACTGCCGGTGGAGGACACGAAGTGGACGCACGGCAACGTCCCGGCGGCCGGCGCCGCCAGGAAGCTGGCGAGGAACAGAAGCGAACCCTTCGACAGCACCCGGAGCATCGTGTCAGGGCGCCGGGCTAGTGACGAGGAAGACATCGAAGTCGGGTCCCGTTCTGGGCGCCTGCGCCGGGCTGGTGCGGCCGATGGGCCGCGGGGGCGCCACGCCGCCCATCGGGATGGCGACCAGGGCACCCGTGTACGTCCCCGACGCCACCGCCGCGCCGAACACGTTCTGGACGTTGCGGATTTCGTAGTGCTGTCCCGGGATCAGGACGCCCGAGAGATCCACGCTCACGGGGTCCTGGTGCGCGAAATTGTAGATCACGACGAACCCGCGACCCGCTTCGTAGGCGTTGGGGCGTACGAACACCTGCGTCGCCGCGGGTGTACCGGCCGTCGCGGCATCCGTCGCGCCGAGTCCGGTCACCGTCTTCCAGGCGTCGAAGGTGTAGCCCGTATCGTTCTGCTGCCACGCCGTCGCGGCGGGGTCCCGATAGTAGGTGTTCCCGCTCCAATCGTAGATCCCCGGCGTGGGACCGCCGGTGCGGACGACACTGGTGCCGCCATCCCCGATCAGGACGTTGTTGCGGACGGTGGCGCTGGCCCACTGGTACTGCATCTCGATGCCCACGTCGCCGCCGACCGCGTAGTTGTTCTCGAGGTCGATGCCCTTGTTGTAGAGCGCGCTGTCGCTGGTGTCGTAGTTGCCGAGCCGGAACTGCACGCCGTCGATGCCGGGCGAGAAGTACAGCAGGTTGTCGGCCGCCACCATCCCGGTGATGAGGGTCGGGCCGCTGATCAGCACGTTGACCCGGGTCGAGCCGGTGGCGATGGTGCCGTTGTTGAACGAGACGTTGCCCGCCACATTCACGTTTTGCAGCGCCGTCCCCGCGTCGTTGTAGACCTGGATGCCGCGCGCGAAGTTGTCGAACAGGACGTTGTCGGTGATGTACTTCGTCCCCGTGGTCGCGTTGTGCGCATAGATGCCGTGGTCGATGTTGTCCCGGAAGCCGTTGTTGTAGATGATGCTCCCGTACAGCTCTACTCCGGCGCCCTTGTCGGCCCCCATGCTCACACCGGAGAACCCGGCGTCGTGCAGAATCAGGTTGATGAATTTGCCGTTCGCCGTGTTGGCCTCGAGCACCCGATCCACCACGACCGTCGGATGCGACTGCATGATCTCGAAGCCCCAGAACACCAGGGAGGAGCCGCCCGCCGCCAGGGAGCCGTCGATCGTGGCGCGCTCGCCGGGATACTGCCGGAAGAAGATCGGCGCCGCGGCGGTTCCGTTGAGCGACGTCTCGAAGCTGCCGACATAGGTGCCGCCCCGAATCCACACGGTGTCACCCGGCTGAATCCGACCGTGGCCGCCGGCGAGCGCGGTGGCGAGGTCCCAGGGGGAGTCCGTCGTGCCCGTGCCCCCGCTCGTTCCGTACGGCGGAAAGACGACGTACCAGCCGATGTGCGTGCCAGGCGGCGGCGGTGGAGGCGGGGGAGGACCGGTGCGGTCCCCCGCCGAGCACGCCAGCGTGCTCACCACCGCGCACACCGCGAGCGCCCTCCCGCCACTCATTCGCAACGCCATCCCATCCCCTCCGTTGAGCAAGGACCCCGCCACGGAACCGGACACATCCCCAATGACGCGTCGCCGTCACGAGTTTGCTGTGACGCGGGGCACATCAGTGGCAGGTACCGCCGCCGCTGTCGGTGAACGACTGCCCCGTGACGGGGACGAATTCCCAGGTGTAGGTGCCAGCGGCCAGGGTCAGCTTCAGCACGCCAAAGGTCGTGCCGTTGAACACCTCGCTGTTGGGCAGCGGGGTACCCTGGTCGTCGTAGAGGGTCCCGCCGCCGGTACCGACCACGAATTCGCGTATTCCGTCCGCCGGATCGGCCGCACCTGCCGGCGTCTGCGGCGCGAAGCGCTCGTAGTTGTGCTCGTGTCCACCGAGGACGACGTCGGCATGATAGTCGTAGAGGGCCTGCCACAGCGGCTGGGCGGCGATCAGGCTGCCGTGGTTGGTGCCGCTGGAGAAGCGGGGCTTGTGCCAGTAGGCGAGAATGCACGGCTTCGCGCTGGCGGCGAGATC
>DATDEG010000293.1:0-9377 GCA_036523465.1 bacterium | reverse complement strand
ACGGGATCCCGGACATCCGTCTGTTTTGGGATAACGATCTGCGGCTGCTGGAACAATTCTAGGAGACGCTGATGGAAGTGCTTCTCTCGTGGTTGCGCGAATACGTCGACATCCCATATGGCGTAGAGGAGTTGGAAGATCGGCTCCCGATGCTGGGCTTGGGCATCGAAGGCGTGGAGCGCCTCGGCGATGATGCTGCCATTGATCTGGAGATCCCGGCCAACCGCGGAGATTTGATGAGTGTGCTCGGTGTCGCCCGTGAGATCGCCGCCGCGGTCCGCACGACGGTACGGCCGCCGGCGCCGAAGGTCGTTGAAGCCGCTGAGCCGGTGACCGGGCGGACCAGCGTCGAGGTCCAGGACACACTCCTCTGTCCCCGGTTTACCGCACGGATGATCGTGGACGTGCACGTCGGTCCGTCACCGTCGTGGTTGGCCCGGCGGCTCGAGGCCTGCGGCCTGCGCGCGATCAACAACATCGTCGACGTCACGAACTACGTCATGCTCGAGATGGGCCAGCCGATGCACGCCTTCGACTACGATCTCGTCCTGGGCGGGCGTCTCGTCGTGCGCCCGGCCCGACCTGGTGAGCCGCTCGTCACGCTCGATGGGGTCGAGCGCACCCTCGATCCGCAGACGCTCGTCGTCGCCGACGCGGAGCATGCGGGAGGCGTCGCCGGCATCATGGGCGGCGGCAACACGGAGATCAGCGAGCGCACGACCCGCGTCCTGCTTGAAGCTGCCTCGTGGGATCCGGCCACGATCCGCCGCACGAGCCGGCGGCTCGGCGTGCGCACGGAGAGCAGCGCCAGGTTCGAGCGCGGCATCGACACGGCGGGTATCCTCGCGGTCCAGGACCGGGCGATCACCTTCATGCAGGAGCTCGCCGGCGGCCGGATCCTGCGGGGCGTGATCGACGTCTACCCGCGGCCTCTTCCCCCGCGGATGGTCGACCTGCGCTGGGGCGCTGTCCGCCGGCTCCTGGGCATCGAGGTCCCGGAAGAGGAGGGGGTGGCCATCCTCCACAGCCTGGGGTTCACGCTGGAGCGACGCGGAACCGTCCTCAGCGTGGCGGTTCCGTCGTTCCGCCGCGATGTCGAGCGGGAGGAGGACCTCGTCGAGGAAGTCGCCCGGCATTATGGATACGATCACATTCCGGCGGTGATGCCGGTCGAGGCCACGGCGCAGGGGTCCGTCACGCCGTCGCTGCGCATCGATGAGTTCGTGCGTACGACGCTTGTCCGGGCGGGGCTGGTCGAAGCCTTGACGCTGTCGCTGACGACCCCCGACGTGCTCGACGCGTTGAATCTCCCCTCCGACCACGCCTGGCGGGAGATGCCGGCGATCCTCAACCCGATGGTGGAGGATCACACCCACCTGCGTACCACACTGCTGCCGGGGCTCCTCAACGCGGCCCGGGTGAACACGAGCCGGGGCGTCGGCGACATCCGCCTGTTCGAGCTCGGACGCACGTTCCATCCCCGCAACGGCGAGATCCAGGAGCGAAAGCAGCTGGCAATCTTGATGACAGGATCGTTCCTGGACGGCGCGTGGAATCTTCCCGCGGAGGTGGTGACGGTCGACTTCTACCATCTCAAGGGGGTCGTCGAAGCGCTGCTCCGCGAACTCCGCATGGGGGGATGGGCGTTCGGGCCTGACCGCCTTCCCTGGCTGCACCCCGGGCGGACCGCCCACCTCTCGATCGATGGCCATGTCCTCGGCACGCTGGGTGAGGTCCATCCGGAGGTGGCCGCGCGCTATGATCTCACCGCCGGCGTCTACCTCGCCGATCTCGATCTCGAGGATCTCCTTCAATACGCGGACCTGGCTCCGCGGTTCACGTCGATTCCGCGCTATCCCGCGGTCAGGCGCGACGTCGCCCTCGTCTTGGCCCGCGCGGTCCCCTCCGTGGATGTCGTCGCCGTGATCCGCAATGCGGGCGGCGAACTGCTCGAGGATGTCCGGCTCTTCGATGTCTACGAAGGCCCGCCGGTATCCGCCGGTCAGCGCAGCCTGGCGTATGCGCTGACATTCCGCTCCCCGGACCGGACGCTGACCGCGGATGGGGTCGAGGCGCTGATGACCGCGATCCGCGACGCCCTGCGCACTCGATTGCGGGCGAAAATCCGCGAGTGATAGAATCGATTGGAATGACCTGGATCGATTGGGTCATGGTGGCGTTTACGCTCTTCGCCGCGCTCCAGGGTGTGCGGCGGGGGCTGTGGGCGGCGCTCATCGGTCTCATTGCTCTCCTCGCCGCCTACCTGGCGGCTTCCGTGTGGTTCCGTCCTCTCGCCGGGGCCGTCCGCGGCTACCTGCCGCTCTTCGACGGCTGGGCCGCCGCGATCGCGTTCCTGGCGCTGTTCCTCGTGCTCGTCGAAGCGGTCGGTCTCATCCTCACGCTGCGCACCACCCCGAACAATGTCCCCCCGGCGTCCCGCACCCTTGGGCTGCTCGTGGGGGCCGTGCGCGGCCTCACCCTCGCTACCGCGCTGCTGGTCGTCGTGCTGGCGTCGCCTCCCTCCGAGCCGGTGCGGCGTGACGTCGAGCGGTCCGCCCTGGCGCCGTACGCGCTGAATGTATACCGGGGCGGCCTCCGCACGCTGGCCGCCGTGCTCCCGCCCTCGGTGCAGCCCTTCGGGACCGACGACACGCCCTTCTGAGATCGCGATGCAGAACCGGGCCATTGCGGCGATGTTCAATGACATCGCCGACATGCTGGAGATCAAGGATGAATCCCCGTTCCGGATCACGGCCTACCGCCGCGCGGCCCGGGCGCTGGAGGAGATGGGGGAGGATATCGCCGCCGCCGCCCGGGGCCCCAAGGATCTCCTGAAGATTCCGGGGATCGGGAAGGGCACCGCCGAGAAGATCGAGGAGTTCCTCCAGCGCGGGACGTGCGCCTACTATGACGAACTGCGCGCGTCGCTCCCCGCAGGGATCACCACGCTCATGTCCGTACCCGAGATCGGCCCCAAGACGGCGCTCATGCTCCACGAGAAACTCGGGATCGGCACGATCGAGCAGCTGGAGCAGGCGGCGAAAGGTGGGCAGATCCGCACGCTCCCGCGGATGGGGGCGAAGACGGAAGAGAACATCCTCCGTGGGATCGCTCTCATCCGCCGCACGAAGGAGCGCCGGCCGATCGGGCAGGTTCTGCCGCAGGCGCAGGAGGTCGTCGACGCCCTGCGCACGCTCAAAGAGGTGGAGGAGCTCTCCGTCGCCGGAAGCCTGCGGCGGATGCGGGACACCATCGGCGACATCGACATCATCGTCACCAGCAGCAGTCCCGAGCGGGTGATGGAGACGTTCACGTCGCTCCCCCGGGTGAAGCAGGTGCTCGCGAAAGGACCAACCAAGAGCAGCGTGCTGCTCGACAGCGACCTCCAGGCCGACGTCCGGGTGGTCGATCCGGCCTCGTTCGGCGCCGCGCTTCAGTACTTCACCGGGAGCAAGGATCACAATGTGAAGATCCGCGAGCGGGGCGTCCGCAAAGGACTGAAGGTCAACGAGTATGGGGTCTACCGGGTGAAAGACGACAAGCATCTCGCCGGCCGGACGGAGGAAGACGTCTACAAGGCGATCGGCCTGCCCTGGATCCCGCCCGAGATCCGCGAGAATCAGGGCGAGGTCGAACTCGCCGAGAAGGGGAAGCTCCCGCGGCTTATCACGCTAGAGGACATCCGCGGCGACCTGCAGATGCATACACGGTGGAGCGACGGTGCCGAGCCCGTGGAGCAGATGGCCCGGGTCGCCAAGGACCGCGGGTACGAGTACATCGCCATCACCGACCATTCGCGGTCGCTGAAGTTCGTCGGGGGCGTCCCGGTCGACGAGCTGCGCGTGAATGCCAAGACGTGCCGGAAGCTCTCGGACAGGCTTGGGTTCGCCGTGCTCATCGGTACCGAATGCGATGTACTGTCGGATGGCCGCCTGGATTACCCCGACGACGTCTTGGCCGAGCTCGACGTCGTCGTCGCCTCCGTGCACACCCGGCTGAAGATGGGCCGCGAGGAGATGACCGCGCGGCTCATCCGGGCGATGGAGCATCCCCACGTAGACATCATCGGCCATCCCACCGGCCGCCTGCTTGGGCAGCGTGAGGCGTACGAGGTGGATATCGAGCGTCTCGTCGATGCGGCCGCGCGCACGGGCACGGTCTTGGAGATCAACGCGTCCCCCGGCCGGCTGGACCTCAGTGATGTCCACGCCAGGCTGGCCCGCGAGCGCGGTGTCACCTTCGCCATCAATACCGACGCCCACAGCCGGTACGAGCTCCGGTTCATGGAGTACGGGATCAACGTCGCCCGCCGCGCGTGGATCGAGCCGAAGCACGTGCTCAACACTCTCCCTCTCAAGGAGCTGCAGGCCGCCCTGGCATGAGGCGGGTCCGCTACATGCCCCTGCCGCGCGCGTTCTTCGCCCGGAGCACGCTCCTCGTCGCTCGCTCCCTGCTCGGGCACCTCATGGTTCACGAGACTCCTCGCGCGACGGTCGTCGGACGCATCGTGGAGGTTGAGGCGTATCGCGGACCGCGCGATCCCGCGAGCCATGCCTACCGCCTCACCCCGCGGAGCCGCATCATGTGGGGAACCCCGGGAGTCGCGTACGTGTACTTCACCTACGGGAATCACTTCTGCGTCAATGTCGTCACCGAGCCGGACGGCAGCGCGGGGGCCGTGCTCTTCCGCGCCCTGGAACCGGTGGCAGGGCTCGAGGTGATGCGGGCGAACCGCAAGGTGACCGACGACCGGCTCCTCTGTTCCGGGCCGGGCCGGCTCACGCAGGCGATGGGCATCGCGCGCGAGCACAATGGAGCCGATTTCACGCGCCCGCCGCTGTACCTGGCGCGCGGACGGACCGGCGGCCTGCGCGTCGTCGCCGGCCCGCGCGTCGGCATCACCTCCGCCACCACGCGGCCGTGGCGATTCCGCGTCGCGGACAGCCCCTTCGTCTCCCGATGAGCCGGCGGGTCCTCCTCCTGTTCGTCGACGGGATCGGTCTTGGGCCTGATGACCCCGAGGTGAATCCCTTCGCCGCGGCGCGGACGCCGGCGCTGGAGGGTCTTCTCGGCGCGCGCCTCACCTGGACCGATCAGCCGCTGCGGCGGGACGGCGCGGTGCTTGTGCCGCTCGATGCGACCCTCGGCGTCCCCGGCCTCCCCCAGAGCGCGACCGGACAGACCGCGCTGCTCACCGGTATCAATGCCGCGCAGGTCGTGGGGCGGCACGTCACGGCGTACCCTACCGCGCAACTCCGCGACCTGCTCGCGGAACATAACCTCTTCCGGCAGGTGGCCGCGCTGGGCGGAAGGGTCACACTGGCGAACGCCTACACCCCCGAGTACTTCAAGGCGGTCGAGGCCGGAACGCTGCGCCACGCGGCGATCACACACTCGGCGATCAGCGCAGGGCTATCCCTGCGCACGGTTGATGATCTGCGGGGCGGGCATGCCGTGTTCCACGACTTGACGAACGCCCGGCCGCGGTCATGGGGATATGAGCTGCCGCTCATCACCGCCCGCGAGGCCGGGGTGAAGCTCGCCAGGCTCGCCATGGAGCACGAGCTCACCGTCTTTGAGTTCTTCCTTACCGATCTCGCCGCGCACGGTCGGATCGCGGTGGACCCGGGGCAGGTGGTCGAGATGCTTGACGACCTCGTTGCCGGCGTGGTGGGGAAGGCGGATCTCGATGAGTTGCTCGTTCTCCTCGTGAGCGATCACGGGAACCTCGAGGACCGGCGCCGGACGACCCACACGCGGAATCCCGTGCCGGCCCTCCTCATCGGACACGGCTGCGACGCGGTGGGGAAGGAGCTTCACGCCATCACGGACGTCACGCCCGCGATCTCCCGGTGGTTGGCCGGAGCAGCAACTCATGGATGAGCGGACCCTCCGCATCCTGGAGTTCGCGAAGATCCGGGAGCGCCTGGCTTCGCGCACCGTCACCGTGGTCGGGCGCGAGCTGGCCGAGGCGCTGCTGCCGTCCGGCGAGATCGAGATCGTCCGCGCTTCACTCGCCGAGACCGTGGAAGCGGAAGAACTGACCCGGGACGGGGAGGTTCCCCTCCGCGGGACCCACGACGTGCGCGACGGACTGCAGCGCGCGGCGATCGGGGCGGCGCTCAGTCCGGAAGAGTTGCTGGCCCTTCGCGATACCCTCGCGACCATCCGGCGCTGCAAAGGGTACGTGCAGGCCCGAAACGACCGGGTGCCCGGCCTCGCCGATCTGGCCCACACGATGGCGACCTTCGAGCCGCTCGAAGACGCGATCAAGCAGGTGGTCGCCGACGACGGCTCCATCCCGGACGGGGCGAGCAGGGAGCTCGCCCGTATCCGCCATGACCAGCGCACTACCCAGGCCGGACTCCGCGAGAAGCTCGAGTCCCTGCTCCGCGGGCCGAATGCCCGTATGCTCCAGGAGCCGATCATCACGACGCGGGGCGACCGGTATGTTGTCCCTGTCCGGGCTGAGCACAAGGGGCACTTTCCCGGCGTGCTGCACGATCAATCGAGCAGCGGGGCGACCGCGTTCATGGAGCCGCTCGCGCTGATTCCGCTGGGAAACCGGCTGCGGGAGCTGCAGATCGAGGAGCGAGAAGAGATCCAGCGTCTGCTCGCCGAGCTCAGCGGGCAGGCGGGCGCGCAGGCTGAGCCTATCCGGTGGGCCTACGAGACGGTAGGGCGCATCGACTTTGTGGTCGCCAAAGCCCTCCTGGGTTCGTCCATGCACGCCGCTCCGCCCACGATCCGCGGAGACGGCGCCCTACGCTTCATAGAAGCCCGGCACCCTCTGCTCGGCGGGGAGGTCGTGCCGATCGACCTCTGGCTGGGCGGAGAGTCTACCACGCTGGTCATCACCGGGCCGAACACCGGCGGGAAGACGGTGACGCTGAAGACCATAGGTCTGCTCACGCTCATGGCGCAGGCCGGGCTGTACCTTCCGGCTGGTGGCGGGTCCGAGGCGGCGGTCTTTCCCCAGGTCTTCGCGGATATCGGCGATGAGCAGAGCATCGAGCAATCGCTGTCGACGTTCTCCTCGCACATGGGGGCGATCGTCGGCATCATGCGGCAGATGTCCGGACCTGCGCTCGTCCTCCTCGACGAGATCGGGGCCGGGACCGATCCGACCGAAGGGGTCGCGCTCGCCCGGGCCCTCATCGAGCACCTGCACCAGCGCGGCGCGCGAACGGTTGTGACCACCCACTACAACGAGTTGAAGGCTCTGGCCTACAATCACACGGGGATCAAGAATGCGTCGGTGGAGTTCGATACAGAGACGCTCCGGCCCACCTATCGCCTGCAGATCGGACTTCCCGGCCGGAGCAACGCGCTGACCATCGCCGCCAGGCTGGGCCTTGATCCTGAGATCGTCGCGCATGCCCGCGAGGTCGTAGGGGCCCAGGCCATGGAGATCGACCGGATCCTCAGCGACATCGAGACCGACCGCCGGGCGTACGAGTACGAGCTCGGTGAAGCAGCCCGGGCGCGGGCGGAGGCAGCGGAGACCAAGGCGCAGCTGGATGCGGAGCTCGCCCGGTTGCGCGCGGAACGGCAGAAGATCACCGGCCAGCTGCGCGAGGAGGGGGAGCTGCTGCTCGGCCGCGCGCGCCGTGAGATCCAGGCGATCATCGAGGCACTGAAATCAACGTCGGGGCACGATGCCGCCCGGGAGGCGAGGAGCCGGCTCCGGGTGCTTGCCGAGACGCTCGCGACTGAGGAGGAGGACGTCGAACCATCCACTGAGACGCCCATGGAGCCTCTCCGCGACGTCCGGCCGGGCCAATCTGTCTTCATCCGGTCCTTGAAACGCACGGGGACGGTGCTGTCCGCCGCCGACTCGCGGGGGGATGTTGAGGTTGAAACAGGCGGGATGCGGGTGAAAGTCGGACTGGACGGCCTCCGCGCGGTCGCGGATGATACTCTGCCGAAGGTCTCCGCCGAGCCGGCCTATGGGCGGGAAGGGGACGTTGCCGCCGAGCCGGTGCCGCTGTCCATCAGTCTGCGCGGGGAGCGGGTGGATGAAGCGCTGCCCAGGCTGGACAAGTATCTCGACGACGCGTTCGTCGCCCGCTACCATCACGTCACGATCATCCATGGGAAGGGAACAGGCACGCTCCGCCGGGCCGTGCATGACTTCCTCAGCCATCATCCCCACGTGCGCGCCTTCCGCCTGGGGGAGCGGGGTGAGGGGGAGAGCGGGGCCACGGTTGTCGAACTCGACGTGACGTGACCTCGAAACGATCCCCTGAAGAGCAACTGGACCTGCTCCGTCGCGGCGCCGTGGAGATCATCTCGGAGGAGGACCTGCTCGCCAAGTTGCACCGCGGACGGCCGCTGCGGGTGAAGCTCGGCGTCGATCCGAGCGCGCCGGACATCCACCTCGGCATCGCCATTGTGCTGCGCAAGCTCCGCCAGTTTCAGGACCTCGGGCACGAGGCGATCCTCGTCGTGGGCGATTTCACCGCCCTGATCGGCGACCCGTCAGAGCGGAAGAAGACGCGGCCGATGCTCAGCCGCGAGGATATCGAGCGCAACGTCGCCACGTACCGGGATCAGTATGGAAGGATCCTCGACCCGACGAAGACGCGCGTCGTGTTCAACAGCCAGTGGCTCCGGCCGATGGCGTTCGAGTCCGTCATCACGCTTGCGGCGAAGACCACCGTAGCGCGGATCATGGAGCGCGACGATTTCGCCACGCGGTTTCGGACCGGGACGCCGATCTTCATGCACGAGCTGCTGTACCCGCTCTGCCAGGCAATGGATTCGGTGCAGCTCCAGGCAGACGTCGAGCTGGGGGGCACCGACCAGAAGTTCAACAATCTCATGGGACGGAATCTGCAACGGGAGTTCGGGCAGGAGCCGCAGGTGGTCTTGCTCACTCCGCTCCTGGTGGGGCTCGACGGCACGGAGAAGATGAGCAAGAGCCTCGGCAATGCCATCGGCATCACCGACCCGCCCAACGAGATGTACGGAAAGACGATGTCGTTGCCCGACGCGCTCATCGCGCACTACCTGGAGTTCACCACCGATCTCACTATCGACGAGGTCCGGACGATGTCCAGAGGCCTCGGCGACGGGACGACCCATCCACGCGACACCAAGGCCCGGTTGGCTCGCGAGATTGTGACGATGTGGCACAGTGCAGACGCCGCCGCGGAGGCGGAGCGTGCCTTTGAGCGTCAGTTCAGGTCAGGTGAGCTTCCAGAGGAGATGCCGGAGGCGCGCGTTCGCCGCACGGATCTCACCCATGGCAAACTCAAAGTCGTCGAGCTGCTTGTGCGCGCCGGGCTAGCCGAATCGAAGAGTGAAGCGCGCCGCCTGGTCACGCAGGGTGGGGTCAGTCTCGACGGCGAGCGGGTCAAGCAGCCTGATGCGGA
>DATDEG010000292.1:0-9638 GCA_036523465.1 bacterium | reverse complement strand
ACGGGATCCACACTCCAGAACGCCGTCGTCCTCATGATCCCCGACATCCTCAACCCCTACTTCGCGGAGATGGCGCGCGGCATCGAGGACGAAGCGCGCCGTGACGGGCTGATGACCGTCCTGATCGACACCACGGAAGATCCCGAGCGCGAGGAGCAGGTCCTTCGCACGCTCGGCCGGCAGCCGCTCGGCGGGGTGATCCTCTGCGGCTCACGCCTGACCGCCGAGCAACTACTGGCGGCATGGACCCGGTACCGGGTGCCGATGGTCGTCGTGAACCGGAGCCTTCGTCACCCCGACATCCCGTGCGTGATCGTGGACTGGGCGAATGCGACCTACCGCGCTACCCGCCACCTCTTCGATCTCCATCACAGCCGCATCGCCGTCATCACCGGGCCCGCCGCAGCTGAGGCGGCGCAGGCACGCCTGCGGGGCATCGAGCAGGCGCTGACCGAGGCCGGGCTGACCCTACCGGCGGAGTGGGCGATCAGCAGCCTCCCCAACGAGAGCGGCGGGTTCCAGGCGATGAGCTCGCTCCTTTCCCTCCCGCCGCAGGACCGGCCGACCGCGGTCATCGTGTACAACGACATCATGGCCTTGGGAGCGCTGCATGCCGCCCGCGCCCAACACCTGCGCGTACCCGAAGACATCTCCGTCATCGGGTTCGACGACATCCCCATGGCGGCGCACGCTAATCCGCCGCTCACGACAATCGCCCAGCCCAAGTACCGCATCGGACGGCTGGCCATGCAGTTGCTGCGTCGCGTCATGCAGGGAGACCCCTCGCCCGGCGAGGGGTACGCGCTGATGGAGAGCCCGCTCATCGTCCGCGAGTCAACCGGACCGGCGC
This sequence comes from bacterium, assembly GCA_036523465.1. Classification (GTDB taxonomy): domain Bacteria; phylum Sysuimicrobiota; class Sysuimicrobiia; order Sysuimicrobiales; family Kaftiobacteriaceae; genus Kaftiobacterium. Next base: position 8,788 of record DATDEG010000292.1, on the reverse strand, counting down.
CGGCCGGCGCCGGGATCACGAGCGACGTGCAGGACGGAGAAGGGGGTGGTGCCTGACCGCAGGCTGGACCAGCGAGGCGTGAAGAGAACGGGGGTGCAGGGGATGAACGGAAGAACGAATCGCGTCGGGATCCTCGCGGTTGTCGTGTTGGTGGCGGCGCTCGTCGCCTACGTGCCGGCGCCGCGGCAGGCCCAGGCGCAGGGGATGACTTACAAGGAAGCACCGCTGCTCGCCGCACTCGTGAAGGCGGGCAAATTGCCGCCGGTCGCCCAGCGCTTGCCCGAGACCCCGATGGTGGTCCCGACCGTCGAATCCATCGGACAGTACGGCGGGGTATGGCGGCGGGGATTCACCGGTCCGGGAGACTTCAACAACTACCATCGCGTCGTCTACGACGCGCTCGTCTGGTACTCGTCCGACGGCACCAAGGTCGAGCCGAAGATCGCCCAGAGCGTCGCGCCGTCGCGCAACTACACCACCTGGACTGTCAAGCTCCGCAAGGGGGCGAAGTGGTCGGACGGCACGCCGCTAACGGCGGACGACATCATGTTCTGGTACAGCGACATCCTCATGAACAAGGACGTCACCCCGTCGCTGCCGGGCTGGATGAGGAACCGCGACGGATCGCCGGTCGTCGTCCAGAAGGTCGACGACTTCACCGTGCAGTGGGTGTACAAGGACTCCAACACGACGTTCCTCATGGAGCTGGCCAACAAGGACAGCGGCGACCGGCAGTTCGCGGTCTTCCTGCCGTCCAAGTACCTGAAGCAGTTCCACGCGAAGTACGCCGATAAGACGCAGCTCGACCGGATGGTCGCCGATGCGAAGTTCAAGACCTGGGTTGAGCTGCTCGCCGCCCGGAATCACCCGCCGGAGAACCCCAACCGGCCTACGATGGCCGCCTGGGTGCCGGCGACGCGCATCAGCGATCAGCTCTTCGTCCTCCGCCGCAATCCCTACTACATCGGTGTGGACAAGGCCGGTAACCAGCTGCCCTACATCGACGCGATCCACTTCAAGTTCTTCACCGACCTCCAGGCGCTGAACCTCGCCGCGATCGCCGGCCAGTTCGATCAACAGGACCGGCACATCAACATCGTCAACTATCCGGTCCTCAAGGAGCGCGAGCAGAAGGACAAGCGGTACCACATCATCCTCTGGCCGACGTTCGGCGGCGCCGACGCCACCGTGACGTTCAACGAGACGTACGCCAAGGACCCGGAGCTCGGGCGGCTGTTTGCGACCAAGGAGTTCCGCATCGCCATGTCCTACGCGATCAACCGGAACGAGATCAAGGAGTCGGCGTTCCTCGGCCTCGGCGAGCCCCGGCAGCCCGTCGCAGCGCCGTGGCACCCATACTTCCCGGGCGATGCCTACGCGAAGAAGTTCACGGAGTTCCGCGCCGATGAAGCGAACCGGATGCTCGATGGGATCGGTCTGAACCGCAAGGATGCCGAGGGGTTCCGCCTCTTCCCCGGCACCAACCGCCGCGTGACGGTCGAACTCTCCATCGTCCCAGCCTTCGGGCCCTGGCCCGACATCGGGCAGCTCATCGCGAAGAACTGGCAGGCGGTCGGCATCCGCACGATCGTGCAGATCCGCGACCGCGCGCTGCACTTCCAGATGCGGGAGTCCAACGACCTCCAGGCGGAGATCTGGAACCAGGACACCTCCGCATTCCCGTTCACCGGCGTCCCCAAGTACGACCCGCGGTCGCTGCTGTACGGCACCATCACCACGGGGCCGCTGTGGAAGCGGTGGTACGACTCGGGCGGCCGGGAGGGCGCCGAGCCGCCGGCGGAGATCAAGCGGATCGTCGAGCTGATCGATCGCGGCAAGACGGCGAGCCCCACGCAGCAGGCGCTTCTCGCCAAGGAGATCTTCCGGATCTGGGTGGACAACGCGTTCGAGATCGGGATCATCGGCCTCACGCCGATGGTCCAGGGGGTGGTGGTCGTGAACAACCATCTCCGCAACGTTCCGGCCAAGCTGGGCAACGACTGGCCGCTGCGCACGCCCGGCAACGCGCGGCCGGAGCAGTGGTACTACAAGTAGCCGGTAAGTAGACGGCGGCGGGCGGCGGCGCGCGCGGTCGCCGCCGCCCGCCCCGCCATCACGAAGCCAAGGGCGATCGTCCGGTGCTGCGCGTCGTCGTCCAACGCCTGCTGCTACTGCCGCTCCTCCTCATCGTCTTCTCGATCCTCGTCTTCGGGCTGGTCCAAGCCCCACCCGGCGACTTCCTCACCAGCTACATCTCATCGCTGGCCGCCTCCGGATCGTCGGTGGAACAGGCCCAGGTGGACGCGCTGCGGCAGCAGTTCGGATTGGACCAGCCGTTCCTCATTCAGTACGTGCGCTGGGTGCAGAACCTGCTGCGGGGGGACCTCGGGCTCTCTCTCGAGTTCCAGCGGCCCAACGTGGAACTGATCGGCGACTACCTGCTCCTGACGATCCTGCTCGCCCTGTTCTCCTTTGTCTTCACCTGGGTCATGGCCATTCCGGCCGGCATCTACTCGGCGACGCATCCACGGTCCTGGCTGGACTACATCCTCACCATCGTCAACTACGTCGGCGTCGCCACGCCCAACTTCATGCTCGCCCTCATCCTCATGTGGGGTGCGTTCTCCTGGTTCGGCATCAGTATCACTGGGCTCTTCTCGACGGAGTACATCGAGGCGCCGTGGAGCCTGGCCCGCTTCGCCGATCTGCTCAAGCACATCTGGCTGCCGATGATCATCCTCGGCATAGCGGGCACGGCGCGGCTGACCAGGGTGATGCGGGCGAACCTGCTGGACGAGCTCAACAAGCCCTACGTTGTGACCGCGCGCGCCAAGGGTCTGTCGGAGTGGCGGCTCATCCTGAAGTACCCGGTGCGGGTGGCGATCAACCCGCTGGTCAGCACGATCGGCTGGTACCTGCCGCAACTGTTCTCCGGCAGCCTCATCGTCGCCACGGTGATGAACCTCCCGAACATCGGCCCCCTGCTCCTCCGGGCCCTCGTGAGCCAGGACATGTACCTGGCCGGCAGCATCCTGCTCATCTACTGCCTGCTCACGGTGGTCGGGACGCTCATCTCCGACATCCTGCTCGCCTGGGTGGATCCGCGGATCCGGATGGAACGGTAGCCTGCATGGCGGACCTGCGCGTGGGAGAGATCTCCGGACCGCTCACCCCCCCCGCGGTGAGCGAGGCCGAAGAGCGCGTCTCGCTGGCCTCGAACTGGAAGCTCATCTGGTGGCGGTTCCGAAAGCACCGGCTGGCCATGGTCAGCGCGGCCGTGCTGATCGCATTCTACCTCGTCGTCCTGTTCCCGCACTTCCTCGCCACCCAGGACCCGGAGGCGTCCGACGCGCGGCTGGCCTTCATCCCGGTGCAGCGCCTGGCCCTGTTCGACGGCCGGCGCTTCCGTCCGTCGGTCCCGGCCGTCACGGGACGCCGGAACCCCGTCACCCTGCGCATGGAGTGGCGGACCGAGGAGGCCCGGCGTGTCCCGATCCGCCTCTTTGTCCGTGGGCACGCCTACTCCGTCCTTGGAGTGTTCAGGACCAACGTCCATCTGCTTGGCGCCGCGCCGGGGGCCGAGCAGCAAGTGTATCTGCTGGGCACCGATCGGCTGGGCCGCGATCAGTGGTCCCGGCTCATGCTGGGCACGCGGACATCGATGACCGTGGGCCTGCTGGCCGTGACGCTCAGCGTCGTGCTCGGCGCGCTGCTGGGGGGATTGTCAGGATATTTCGGGGGGTGGCTGGACCTCGGCATCCAGCGGGTGATCGAGTTGCTGCAGTCTCTGCCAACCATCCCCATCTGGCTGGCCATGACCGCGGCCCTTCCGCAGGACTGGCCGCCACAGAAGGTCTTTCTCGCCATCACGATCATCCTCGCCCTCATCGGCTGGACGACGCTCGGACGCGAGATCCGCGGCCGCTTCCTGTCGCTGCGCGAGGAAGATTTCGTGCTTGCCGCCGAGTTGGCGGGCTGCAGCCGGTTCCGGATCATCACACGGCACATGCTGCCGGCGGTGACGAGCCACCTCATCGCGACCAGCACGCTGGCCATCCCTGTGTTGATCGTCAGCGAGACGTCGCTCAGTTACCTCGGCCTGGGTATCCGGCCGCCGGCGATCAGCTGGGGCGTACTGCTGCAGGAGGCGCAGAACATCCAGACGGTCGCGAACGCCCCGTGGCTGCTCATCCCCGGCCTCTCCGTCATCCTCGCGGTGCTGGCGTTCAACCTCGTCGGAGACGGCCTGCGTGATGCCGCCGATCCCTATGGCCACTGATTGCCCGCGGAGGGGGTGCAGGGGGACGCCGCGCGTGCGTCCCCTTGCGCCTGGTAGTCTGGGATGAGCCGGCACGCGTTCGCTCCCCCCGAGTCTCCGCGGCGCGAGGACCCCCTCCTCTCCGTCCGCGACCTCAAGGTCCACTTCTTCATGGATGAAGGCATCGTGCGCGCCGTCGATGGGATCTCGTTCGACGTGTTCCCGGGCCAGGTCTTCGGCATCGTGGGCGAGAGCGGCTGCGGCAAGTCCGTCGCCATGAAAGCCATCCTGCGGATCGTTGAGCCGCCGGGCCGGATCGTCTCGGGCCAGATCCTGCTCCGGCGGCCCCTCGTTCATCTAGACCGCACTCCTCAGGTCGGTCCGCGTGGGGGAACCGGTCAAGAACGGGATGGCGCCGCCGGCGAGATCGTGCAGGATCTTGCCGCGCTGGATCCGGGCGGCCGGCAGATGCGCAGCATCCGCGGCGCGGAGATCGCCCTCATCCCCCAGGAGCCGATGGCGGCGTTCAGCCCGGTGCATTCGGTGGGGGACCAGATCACCGAGGCGATCACGCTGCATCAGGCGGTCGGCGGTAAGGCGGCGCGGCGGATCGCGGACGAGCTCTCCCGTGAAGTCGGCATCCCCGCCCCCGAATCGCGGCTGGACGACTACTCGTGGCAGCTAAGCGGGGGGCTGCGCCAGCGCGCGATCATCGCCATGGCCTTATCCTGCAACCCCCGGCTGCTCATCGCCGATGAGCCGACCACGGCGGTCGACGTGACCACTCAGGCTCAGGTCCTGCGGCTCCTGGGCAGGCTCCAGCGCGAACGCAACGGCGCCATCATCTTCATCACGCACGACCTCGGCGTCATCGCCCAGATGGCCGATCACGTCATGGTCATGTACCTCGGCCAGGTGATGGAACAGGGGCCGGTCGACGAGATCTTCCATGCAGCGAAACACCCGTACACCCAGGCGCTGCTCCGGTCCATCCCCAGCGTCCGCTCCACGCCGCGCGTTACCCTGCCGACGATCAGCGGGTCGCTGCCGCATCCGTTCAACCGCCCTCGCGGCTGCCCGTTCCACCCCCGGTGTCCGCAGTTCATGCCGGGACGGTGCGACCGCGTGATTCCCCAGCTGCGTCCCGTGGCCGGCGGGCATCTGGTGAGCTGCCTCCTGTACGAGGAGGACGAGGTCGCGCCCCGGCCGGAGGGCGGGTCATGACGGCCACGCCGCAGCCCTTCCGCTCCGCCGCGGGCCCCGCGAACCGAGACGCGCCGCTGCTCGAGGTCAAGCATCTCGTCAAACACTTCCCCATCTATAAGGGGTTCCGCCGGCGCATCGTGGGCGCCGTGCGCGCCGTAGACGACGTGAGCTTCGCTGTCAGCGAGGGCGAGACGCTGGGGCTGGTGGGCGAGAGCGGGTGCGGCAAGACGACGGCCGCCCGCTGCATCCTCCGCGCCCACCGGCCGACGAGCGGTGAGATGCTGTTCCGGACCGATGGCGGGCAGCCCGTCGATCTGTCCATCCTCACCCGGCGGGAGCTTCGCCCGATCCGTCCGCAGATCCAGATGATCTTCCAGGATCCATACGGGTCGCTGAATCCGCGGATGACGCTCTTCGACATCGTCGGCGAGCCGCTGCTGGTCAATGGAGTGCGGAACCGGGCCGCGCGCGTCGAGCGCGTCGCCGAGCTCATGCGCCTGGTGGGGATGCGGCCGGAGTACATGCAGCGGTTCCCGCATGCGTTCAGCGGCGGCCAGCGGCAACGCATCGGCATCGCCCGCGCCCTCGCCCTGCACCCCCGACTCGTCGTCGCGGACGAGCCGGTGTCCGCGCTCGACGTCTCGGTCCAGGCGCAGATCCTCAACCTGCTCTTGGATCTCCAGCATGAGCTCAAGCTCACGTACCTGTTCATCGCGCACAACCTCAGCGTGGTCAAGCACATCTGTGACCGCGTCGCCGTGATGTACGTGGGGAAGCTCGTCGAGTTGGCGCCCACGGAGGATCTGTTCCGGGTGCCCCGGCATCCGTACACCGCGGCCTTGATGTCGGCGGTGCCCGTGCCGGATCCCCGCCATCGGAGCGCCGACGTCGAGCTCAAGGGCGAGGTGCCCAGTCCCGCCGATCCGCCGTCGGGCTGCTACTTCCATCCCCGGTGCCCGTACGCCGTCGACCTCTGCCGGACCACGGCGCCGCCGCTCCAGGAAGTTGCTCCGGGGCGGTTCGCGGCGTGCCACCGGGCCGCCGAGCTCCAGCTCCCCGGGGTCGCGTAGGCCATGGTACACGTGCGGTTGCTGGACGATGAGAAGTCCCCTGAGGCAGGAAGGAGAAGATCGCGATGACCATGCGACAGGAACAGGAGAGCCGGATCCGATCCGTCGTCGTCCCCGGCCGGCAGGCCGATCTCATCGGATTGGAGATGGCAGAGATCCCCTCAGGAGCCCGCCTCGAGATTCGGCCGGATGGCGAGCTCGTCGCCGTCGTGTTCTCCGGGGTTGTGGACGTGACGGCCGATGGGGAGCACCTCGGCCGCGCCGGAGGGCGGCGGAATGTCTTCGAGGGAGCGGGACACGCGATCTATGCGCCGCCGGGTGTGGCCCTCTTACTTACGGCCGTCGACGGCCCGGTTGAGGTCGCGCTGACTACAGCGCCGGTGTCTGAACCCTCCACACTCAGGCCGCGGATCGTCGGCCCGGAGGATCAAGAGATCGCCGACCGGGGGAGCGGGAGTTTCGCGCGCCGCGTCCGGACGATCCTCGGTCCACGGAGCGAGGCGGGCCGGCTGCTCGTGGGGGAGACGATCAATCCGCCCGGGAACTGGTCGAGCTACCCGCCGCACAAACACGACATGCAGCGCCCGCCGGTCGAGAATCACTTCGAGGAGATCTACCTCTTCAAGGTAGATCCGCCGGCCGGGTTCGGCGTGCAGATCCGCTACTCCGAGACGGGGGAGGAGTGCGTCCTCGTTCGCGACGGGGATGTCAGCGTCATCAAGTCCGGCTACCACCCGGTGGCCGCCGCCCCCGGCTATTCACTCTACTACCTGTGGGTGATGGCCGGCGAGGGCCGGCAGCCGATCGCCTACTTCGATCCGGCCCACACCTGGGTGGAGAGGCGGTCGTGACCGCCCGGCAACCCGCGGCGACCGCACGGGGGCGCACCGCGGGGCACACCGCGCGCAACCGAACACCATGAGGATCACCCAGGCGAAGGTCATCGTGACGTGTCCCGGACGGAACTTCGTCACCCTCAAGATTGCGACGGACGAAGGCATCACCGGCGTGGGCGATGCCACTCTGAACGGCCGCGAGCTCGCCGTGGCCAGTTATCTGCGCGACCACATCAGCCCTCTGCTCATCGGGCGCGACGCCCACCAGATCGGCGACACCTGGCAGTACCTCTACAAAGGCGCGTACTGGCGGCGGGGTCCCGTGACGATGGCCGCGATCTCCGCCGTCGACACGGCGCTGTGGGACATCAAGGGGAAGGTGGCCGGGCTTCCGCTCTATCAACTGCTCGGTGGCCGAGCGCGCCGCGGGGTGCTCGTCTACGGCCACGCCAGCGGGGAGATGATTCCCGACGTCCTCGATGATGTCGCCCGTTATCTCGATCAGGGCTACCGCGCCGTGCGCGTGCAGGTCGGCGTGCCGGGCACCGAGCGCCCGTACGGCGTGCGCCACGGACCGGGGGTATACGAGCCGGCCGACGCACCGCTGCCGACGGAGACGATGTGGTCGACGGAACGCTATCTGGACATCGTCCGCGGACTCCTCGAGGCAGTCCGCTCGCGCTTCGGATTCCAGATACATCTGCTCCACGACGTGCACCACCGCCTGACGCCCATCGCAGCGGCGCAATTGGGCCGGCACGTGGAGGACTACCGGCTCTTCTGGCTGGAGGACCCTGTTCCCGCCGAGCTGCAGGAAGGGTTCCGCGTGATCCGGCAGCACACCACGACCCCGATCGCTGTCGGTGAGGTCTTCAACTCGATCTGGGACTGCCAGCAGCTGATCAGCGAGCAGCTCATCGACTACATCAGGACGTCGGTCGTGCACGCCGGCGGCATCACGCACCTGAGGCGCATCTTCGATCTCGCCGATCTCTATCACGTCCGCAGCGGGTCGCACGGGGCGACGGACCTCTCCCCGGTGTGCCTCGCCGCCGCGCTGCACGTCGATCTCGCCATCCCGAACTTCGGCATCCAGGAGTACATGCCGCACAGCGCGGAGACCGACGCCGTGTTTCCACACGCGTACTCTTATCGCGACGGTGAGATGTATCCGGGCGACGAACCGGGGCTGGGGGTGGATATCGACGAAGAAGCCGCGGAGCGATACCCCTACCGACGCGCCTATCTGCCCGTGAACCGCCTGGGGGACGGGACGGTGCACAGTTGGTAAGCGATGCGTTCCGCCTCGACGGGCAACGCGCACTCATCACGGGAGGCGGTGCGGGACTCGGATTGGCCATCGCGCGCGCGATGCTCGACTCCGGCGCCGGCGTGGTGGTCACCGGCCGCCACGAGGA
>DATDEG010000291.1:0-6136 GCA_036523465.1 bacterium | reverse complement strand
GCTCGACGGTCTGGTCCGCTATCGGTTCGGGGACAACGCCGAGCTGATGGGGGCGTGGAGCAGCGCCCGCAACGTCCTGGGGCCGTTCAGGTCCCGGAGCGAGCCGGCCGCGGGTGATGGGCAGACGCCGTCGGAAGCGGGGCCGGATGCGGTCAAGCCGGCGGCGTGAGGGAGGCGGAACGGCGCGGTAGACTGATCACCTGCCGCGCCGCTTGCCTCAACCCCCTTCGGGCCTTGCGGACGAATCGAGCGTCGAGCGCAACGAGAAGCGGTATGTTACGGCAGCCCGGAGGATCCATGAAACCAATCTCCACTATCTTGTTCCTCACCCTGCTGGCTCATGCCCTCGGCGCCCAGGGCGCCCCGCCGCAGACCACCGCCGACCAGCCCTACACCATGGAGTACTACTACAAAGTCCAGTGGGGACACCAGCAGGAGTTCCTGCAGCTCTTCCTCAAGAACCACTACCCGCTGCTCCGGAAGAACGTGGAAAGCGGTCGCATCCTGTCCGTGAAAATCGAAACACCCGCCAACCACATGACCGAAGACGCGCGCTGGGACTATCGCGTGACACTCCGATTCAAGAACTCCACGCTGGCGACGACGACGAATCCCCAAGAAGCGGCGTGGATCAAAGAGCTGTGGCCTGATCAGGAAACCTACCGCCGCGAAGAGCAACGCCGCTTCGAGATTCTCCTGGCCCACTGGGATCTCCCGGTGACCGATATCACCCCATGACTTCCCTTGCCCTGGGGTTGGCGCTCGACTCCTCCATGAGGACGCGCACCGCTCTCGAAGGTTCGGCGTGCCGCATGAGTAACGATATTGCGCGTTTTTCCTGTCTTGCGACGCGAGTGATCGCGAGGGCCGCTGCTTGCGGGGCGGCATGCGCCGTGCAGGTTTACACGGCGTTCCTTCAGGAGGGCCGGGGCGGTGGACGTGGACAGCCTGTGCGGGCGGGACCTCGACGCACTGGTTGCCGAATATCTGTTTGGCCTTGAGGTCCAGCGCCGGCCCGATCGCGCCACCGGCAAACAGGAACTCTTCTACAACACGACACCCCGGGCGCGAGCGCCATCGTGGGTCCGCCTCCCTGAGTACAGTCAATGCCTCGCCGCGTCGATCGACGTCGAGAAGAAGCTGCAAGAATGGGGCTGGCGCCGGCACACGCCGCCGCCAGGCTGGCGCCCTGGCCCCGAGCAGGCCATCACGCTGGTGTTGGAGCGCCGCGACAAGCGGCGCGTGCAGGCCGTGGGTCCATACGAGACCGCACTGTGCCGCGCGGCGCTCAAGGCCGTGATCCCGTAGCGCGCACCAGACCGCGGTTCAGGGATCGTCGTTGTGCTCGTCATCGTCGTACGTGTCGACCGCGGCTCGCTCGACGCCGCACGGCCCATCAAACCAAGGCTTGTGTAACGGGGCGCGCGCCGGCAGTGAAACCGCATGTGCGTGGACGGGAGGGGTCGCGAGGCGGCGCTGGGGAAGTTCCGGCTAGGTCGCGAATGGCTGGGCGACACCCGGTTGCGGGTGGCATGCGACGCTCGGCGCGGGAGATTCGACCGCGACCCCGTCTACGACAACATTCGGACGACCTTGGCAAGAGTGGCACGTGAGATCCAGGACCCCAACCACCCTGCTGAGTTTGTCCACCCACTGAAGGACCTCGGTACCCTCGCTTTGACGCATCCGCTCGGCGGGTGCCCAATCGGCCGCGACGCGGGCGGCGGGGTGGTCGACGAATACGGTCGCCGTACCTGCGAAAAGGCCTCGATTCGCAACCGGGAAAGGACGTGTGGGGCCGGCATAACCTGACGTGCACTCGTGTTCGCGTGTGAGCCGACCGTTACGGGAGTCGAATGAAACTCGCCACCGACGGAACTCCGGCGGCGTCCAAGATGAACAGCATGTAGTATCCGGGCGGCGCAGTATCCCCATCCGCCGGCGCCATTACATGGATCCGGCCTGGGTCCCGGCCCGTGATCGGCAGTTTGATGTACCGCTGACCCGCGTCAGTGTGGTGGGTCATCGCACAGGGCCGGAGTAGTGTGACGGTGTCGATCGTCCCGGCGTCTGGTGTCTGGATGTCGAACACTACGCCGTATGGCACGCTCGCGGGAGCCGCTGTGATCGTCGGCCTCGGCCCCCGCAAAAGATACGAAGGCGTGAAGACCTCGAGATACCGCTGGTCACGCTGCGGGGCGCCGCCGAGGGTGGGGTCGATTCCGCCTGCGGCGAGGACCCGCCCATCTGGCAACAGCACCGCTATAGAGTGGTACTGACGCGGGTGAGCCATCGGGGCCGTTGGCGTCCACTTGTTGGTCGCCGGGTGATAGATCTCGGCGGGGAGCACTGGCTGTGGATCAGCGCTCCACTTCCCGTTGCGCTGACCGCCGACGGCCAGGATCGTGCCGTCCGGCAGCAGCACGCCGCTGACATTGGTGCGCGGGAAGGTCATGTCGGCTGGCGGATTTCGCTGCCAGGCTGGTGCGGGCGAGAGTCGAGTAACATCGATCCGCTCGCAGCTCTGCGAGTTCCGACTCGTAGCGACCCCCGAGACGCCACCACCGATGATCACCACACTCGCGGCGGGAGGCGAGACGGTGGTGTCGATCTGGAGCACCGCTGTTCCCTCCTGCCGATCGAAGAACTGTTGCTGGCCGAGGTTCGTCCAGGTGCCCGCGTAGGGACCAGTGAAGCGTAGGTATGCAGTCTGGGTTCCGGCAGCGGCGGCCCAACCGGCCCGGGAATAAAACACCTCGCCCGTCGGCAGCAGGTGCAGACTCGGATACAGCTCGGGGAAGCTCCGATCGCCACCTGTGACAGATGTCCACGTGTCGGCACCCGGGTCATAGATCTCGATCGGCGCCGTGCCGCTCAACCCGGACACCGCGAGGATTCGGCCGTCCCCGAGAGTAAGCAAGGTCGGATACCAGCGAGCCCGTGCCATGTTCGCCGCCACGCCGGCCGCGGTCCAGCTCTCAGTGGAAGGGTCAAAGATGTGCGTGGAATTGACGGAGCCGTTGGGCGCGCCGCCCGCCACGCACAGCCTGCCGTCCGCCAGCCAGGCGTGCCCGCTGCAGAAGAGATCCTGGTCGTACGCCTGCGGAACCGAGAACGTTGCCGCAACTGGGTCGAACACGCGGGACACGTTCGCGTATCCAACTTCCGCGGTCCCGGACCAGAGCAGCACCTTGCCGGTGCGGAGAACGGCCGCGTGGACGACGAACACCGGCGAGTCCGGAAGGCTGTCCCACCTCCCCACGTCGTCCCCGCCGCAGATCTGGTGGTGATCGACCTTCGGGCACTCGTTCTTGCCCGTGCACTCCGGGAGGTGGAATCCCAGCTTCTCCTCAAGCTCCTGGGTCAGCTCCACCTCTTGTACCGCCCGTACAAGGGCAACCATCCCCTGCATCATGTGCATCTCGACGTGGCAGTGCACAGGGAAGTCCCCGCAGAGCTTCACCTTCTTCGGGTGCTTCGTGTGCTCGTGCTCGTGCTCGTGTTTCGGCTCGGCGTGCCCGTGTGAGTGTTCTGACTCCTCCCCGTGTGACGCGCTGGGCTCACCGTACGAGTGGCCGTGGCTCCCCTGGCCGTAATGGGAATCGTGATCGCACTCGGGCAGGAGGATCACCGGCGGCACGATTGTGTCGACCACGAACGATTCGGCGGGGCCGAGGCTTCTGCCGTCCATCACCTCGTTGCCAACTCGGAACCGTTGCCCGTGCGTATGGAAGTTGTGCCACTGCTCCCCGAGGTCGAGGTTGAACACATACCAACGGATCCGCTTCCCCGAGCGAGCGACGACCGTCGGTGTGTTGCCGACGTACGCGCGCCCGTTAATCGCCACCTGCTGATGCCCGCCGGCACTCGAATCCGTGACCGTGTGCGGCTGGGCCGCCGCGTGCACCCAGTTCACGGTTCCGCCAGCCCGGATCGTGACGTCGTCGGGTTCGAAGCGTGACGGCCCGTCGAGAATGGTGACCGTGGTCGACGCAGCCCCCGCGGTCGTGACACGCACGCGTCCGGTCATCGGGTGGAAGTTGCAATGGTACTCGTACGTGCCCTCTGCGGCGAAGATGAAGGAGAACGTACTGCCTAACGTGAGCGCCCCGCTGTCGAAGAGCCCGGTTCGGCTCGGGCCGGCGAGGCGGTGTAGGAAGAAGGGGACTTCATAGTCTGGTTTCGGGAGCTTCGTATTCCGCACGATGATTCCGCCGAACAAACCGCGGTTCGTGTTCTCTCCGATGTTCATGTGGTGGTCGTGGAACGGCCATGCGCCCACGGTATCGTCCGTGACGTCGAAGACGTATGTCCACGTCTTCCCCGGGCAGATCGTATCGCTGCGCCGGCCGTCGTGGCTCACATGGTGGACGCCGAACGGCCAGGAGCCGTCCGAGTCGACCCCGTAAATCAAGCCGTGGACGTGGAAGCTGTGCGGCTGGTTGTCGGCGTTGTAGACGTGGACGAACAGTCGCTCCCCTGGCTCCGCATAGACAACTGCTCCGGGAATGCGACGGTCGAACGACGGCTCGTTAACATCCGCGTTGATCAGTGGCGCCGTGTTCGGGATCGTGTAACCGGGATCCAAGTACTCACGGAAGACCAGAGCGTCGAGCCGGCTGAGCGCGACCTCAGAGTCGGGGATCCTCCCGTTCTCGTGCCCGTGATTGTACATGCAGTCGCGCCGGAAGAGGATCTTCTCCGCGTCATCCGAGGCGAGCGGACTGTAGCCGGAGATCCCCTCGATCTTCAAGTAGACGTCGCGGCAGCGGGTCATGGTGTCCCTCCTCGCCCGGGAGGATGCAGCTCGCGGTCGCAGGCGTGCGCGATCCAGACCGCGGCGGATCAAAAAGGTCAGTCTAAGGGAGAGCGGTCAATCGGCGGTCAATTGTTGGATCGGTGAGGACCGAGCAAGATCCAGAAGCTCCTGAGATTCCTGGTCGGGGTGGGCGTCGTCGCGGCCAAGGAGAACGCCGATCTCGCGGCGCGGTTGCTCGACGGTTTGGTCCGCTATCGGTTCGGGGACAACGCCGAGCTGATGGGGGCGTGGAGCAGCGCCCGCAACGTGCTGGGGCCGTTCCGGTCCCGGAGCGAGCCGGCCGCGGGTGACGGGCAGACGCCGTCGGAGGCGGGACCGGATGCGGTCAAGTTAAGGGACAGAGCTCGCCTGTCAGCTCGCCCCGCGGTCAATGGCCGGGTGTGTAGGAGACCGTCACGGTGGTGCCGGGGAGCTTCCAGCCGGCGACGAGGATCGTGGCGATGGTCATGGCTCGGTGGTCCGATCTGCAGAACAGTTGCACGATGATGTCATTGCGACCCGCACCGTCTGCGACGATCTGATGTGGGACGTTGCCACCCGGCCCGCTGGTCATGCCCGTCTGACGCACCGGCATGCCTATGATATCCGCGGACTGCAATACCCCGAATTCACTCCCAATCGGGCCGAACAAGTTACCAGTTCGCGTATCGAACAGCGTCCCGTTGATGTTCACGCTGTTGACCGAAAGGAAGGAGAAGTCGACAGGGTTCATCGGCCCACGCTTGATGAGAATGCTGGTCACCACGAACATCGAGTCGCTGTCGATCGTGATTAAGGGGTTCGAGCTGGGTGAGGGTCCCCCGTCACACAGCCCGCCCGCGATCTGCGCCTTGAACGGGACGTACGCTTGCTGGCCCGTGCTGTCCTTGGGTAGGAGAAGCGTGGGGAATACCCCGAGGGCGAGCCACGCTGCGATCAATCGTTGGGTCCACATGTCTCCTCCTGGTCCAGGTCGCTGACCATGCCGTCACCTCGTCCCCCTTCTCCCGACAGGGAGAAAGGGAGAAAGGGAGAAAGGGTGAGGTACAGTCAGCGGAACAACACCCCGAGCTCCAGCGTCGCAAACGTGGTCTTCGGTTTCGTCGTGATCAGGTGATAGTCGATCCCGAACTGCAGCGCCCCGTAACCAGTGAGGGGAATGAGCCCGCCGATCCCCACATTGAAGCCAGCATGGGAGGATCCGGACTTGGGGAAATAGACGCCGGGCCCGACCCGGAGATATGGCAGGGTGCCGGATCCCGTCCCGACGGCCATCAGATCGATCGACACGTTGGTCCAGCGGGGATGCGCGATGCCGGTGGGGATCTCGGCCGTGAA
>DATDEG010000290.1:0-6895 GCA_036523465.1 bacterium | reverse complement strand
CTGTCGGGCGGCCAGCGGCAGTCGGTGGCCATTGCCAGGGCCACAGCCTTCCAGGCGAAGCTGGTGATCATGGACGAGCCGGCGGCGTCGCTGGCGGTGGCGGAGGCAGCGAAGGTCTTGGCGCTCATCCGGCGGTTACGGGAGCACGGCGTGGCGGTCATCCTGATCAGCCACCGGCTTCAGGACGTGCTGGACGTCGCCGAGCGGATCGTCGTGCTGAGCCATGGAGCCACCGTAGGGAACCTGCCCAGGGCGGCGGCCACGATGCAGCAGATCGTCAGTCTGATCGTGGGGCACGCACCCTGATGGATGGTGCGCGCGCTGCCCCCGCGGCGGCCTCCGGACACACCCCGCTGGCGGCGTCCCGCGATGTCCTCGGCCGCTTCGGGCTCCTGCTGGTCGTGCTGCTGATGATGGCCGCCCTCACCGCCCTCCAGCCTCAGTACTTCCTGACGCGGGAGAATCTCACCAACATCGCCAGGCAGATCAGCAGCAACACCGTGCTGGCCCTCGGTCAATTCATCGTCGTGGTGACCGCCGGCATCGACCTGTCGGTCGGATCCGTGATGGGACTGTCCATGATCGTCGTAGCGCTGGCGATCAACAGCGGGTGGCCTTCGGTCCCCGCGCTGCTCCTGGCGCTGGGGGTCGGGATCGGCGTCGGGCAACTGAACGGGCTCGCCCTCACGAAGTTGCACCTCCCCCATCCATTCATCGCCACCCTGGCCACGTTGAACATCGCCCGCGGCGCAACCTACCTGCTCTCAGGCGGCGTTCCAATCTCGGGGCTCACGCCGACGGCGCGGTTCTTCGGCGCGGGCGAGATCCATCTGTTCCGGGGCTCCACGCTGGAGATCTCGTTTCCGATCTCTTTCCTCATCGTGATCTTGCTGTGCATCTCGGTGTCGATCTTCATGGCCCGCACCCGCACGGGCCGCCACATCTACGCGATCGGCGGCAGCCCCCGGGCGGCCAGCTATGCCGGCATCAACGTGAACCGCCTGCTAGTCCTGGTGTACACCATCTCCGGGGGGTTGGCCGGCGTGGCCGGGATCCTCCTCGCGGGGAGGGTCAACTCCGGGTACCCGACGGCGGGCACCGGAGCCGAGCTGGATTCCATCGCAGCGGTGATCATCGGCGGCGCGAGCTTCTTCGGCGGGCGGGGCACGGCCTCGGGTGTGTTTTTCGGCGCGATCATCATGGGACTATTGCGCAATGGGCTCAACCTCATGAACGTCTCGGTGTTCTGGCAGCAGGTATTCATCGGGCTGATCATCTTGCTCGCGGTCTACGTCGACGTGCTGCGCCGGCGGGCGATGCGGTTGGAAGGCTAAGCGAATGGCGGCCTCCACGGCCTATGTCGACGTGCTGCGCCGGCGGGCGATGCGGTTAGAAGGGTAAACGACGTGGCGGCCCGCGGCGCACACGCCCCCGGGGTGGGCCGGCCGCAGATCGGGGAGGTGAGCACGGTACCAAGAGGACAGGTCGGATGACGATTTGCTGAGACGAAGGAGGCCCACGATGACAAGGACAGCGGTTGTGATGCTGGTGGGAGTGCTCGTCTTGCTAGCGCTCTTTGTCCCACCCACGTCGGGCGGGGCGATGCAGTACACCATTCTGTTGAGCATGAAGGGACCCGGATCAGGGAACCCATTCTGGGCTGCCGTTGAGAAAGGTGCCAGAGATGCAGCGAAGGCGATGAATGTCAAACTGGTCGTTCTGGCGCCTCCGGCCGAGACCGACGTGCAGGCGCAGGTGGCGCAGATCGAGGATCAGATCGCCAAGCGCGTCAGCGCCATCGTCGTGGCACCGACCGATGTCAGCGCCTTGAACGCCACCTTTGACAAGGCGCGCGCTGCCAAGATCCCTGTGCTCTTTGTCGACACCGATGGTACGTGGCAATACAAAGCCACCTTCATTGGGACAGACAACAAGGCCGGCGGAGTGTTGGGCGGCAAATTCCTGTGCGATCAGCTCAAGGGGAAGGGCGATGTCGCCATCATCACCGGCGTGATGACGACGCAATCGATCCGCGCCCGCGTCGAGGGAGCGCGCGAAGCCGCGAAGGGGTGCGGACTGACCGTCGCTGCCGAACTGCCTGCAGACAGCGACCGA
The DNA here is from genome assembly GCA_036523465.1 of bacterium. Taxonomy (GTDB): domain Bacteria; phylum Sysuimicrobiota; class Sysuimicrobiia; order Sysuimicrobiales; family Kaftiobacteriaceae; genus Kaftiobacterium. Next base: position 4,780 of record DATDEG010000290.1, on the reverse strand, counting down.
GCAAAGGGCCAGCAGGTGATGGAGGACATCTTGACCTCCAAGCCCACCGTGAAAGGCGTCTTTGCCGCGAACGACCTGATGGCATTGGGCGCCGCCGAGGCTGTGAAGGCCCGCGGGAAGACGGCGCAGATTCTGATTGTCGGGTTCGATGCCATCCCCGAGGCCGCGAAGGCCATCATCGCCGGCCAGCTTGCGGCGAGCGTCGCTCAGAGTCCATCGAACATGGGAAAGTTCGGCGTGGAGAATGCGCTCAAGATCTTGCGCGGGCAGACCATTCCGAAGCGGATCGATACCGGGACGATTCTGGTGACGAAACAGAACGCGTCGCAGTACGCGAAGTAATGCACGCACAGGGGGGTGCTCGAGGGGGAACGGCGCGCGTCCGTTCCCCCTCGACAGGACGTTAGTGCGATCACGAGGCGTGGCTGGGCCCCGGCTGCGGATGTGGGCCTGATGGAACTCTGCCCGTGCCTCGACGCCGTGCTGTGGAACACGGGCCAGACCGAAGGGCTGGAGCATTTGGCCGCCTTGGGTGCACAGTCGTTCGAGTTTTGGGACTGGCGGACGCGTGACGTGGACCAGCTCGCGGGTCTCTGCGCACGGCTCCACCTCACGCCGGTGGCATTCAGCGGGAACACATTTGAGGAACCTCTGGTGGATCCTGAAGCACATCACGCTACACTTCATCATCTATCCAAGAGTCTCGCCGTCGCATCCCGGCTCAGCGTGCGGACGCTTGTCGTCCACGTAGGATACACTCGCCGCGCACTGAGCCGGGAGCTGCAATGGGCCGCGGCGGTCAGAGGGCTGCGTGCCGCGGGCGATCTCGCCGGCGCGGCGGGGGTGGCGCTCGTGGTCGAGCCGCTGAATACGCTGGTCGATCACCCGGGCTACTTCCTCGACAGCCTGCCGCAGGCGTGCGCGCTGGTCCGGGAGGTCGATCACCCCGCGGTGCGCCTGCTGCTGGACGTGTATCACATGGCCGTGATGCATCATGATCTGCTCGATCATCTGGCCGACGCGCTGCCGCTCGTGGCGCATGTGCACGTGGCCGACGTGCCCGGACGGGGGGAGCCCGGCAGCGGCTCGCTCCCCTGGCAGCAGATCGTCCCTGCCCTGCGCCGTGGTTACGATGGGCCCGTCGGGCTTGAGTGGTGGCCCATGCTGCCCGTGGACGAGGCGTTGCACCGCTGCCGGAGGGAGTTGGAGACATGAGGCAGTTCGGATTGAACGGCGCCACCACCGGCACCGCCGACCTGGCCACCGACCTGCTGGCGGCGCGTGAGGCGGGCTACGAGGTGCTCGAAGTCCGGGACACCAAGATCCGCGCCTACCAGGAAGGCGGCGGCCGGCTGGAGTCGTTTCGGGCGGACCTGGGCGATGCCGGCCTGCGTGTGTACACAATCAACGCCCTGGAGCACAGCACGCATGTCACCGGCACCGCGCTTGCGGCTCTCCTGGACCGGTGCAAGGTCTTCTGCGAGTATGCGCGGGCTCTGGACGCACCCTATGTCGTGGCCGTACCGAGCTTTCTCGACGAGATCGCGGATCGCCGGCGCATCCCCGACGTCGCCTCCGACGCGCTCCGGGCGATGGCGGACGTGGCTTCGGACTTCGGGGTCGGGATCGGATTCGAGTTCCTCGGGTTCGAGGACTGTTCCGTGAATACGCTGGGCGCCGCCCGTGCCATCGTCGAGCGCGCGGCCCGGCCTAACGTCGGCGTGGTCATCGATGCATTCCATTACTATGTGGGTGGCTCGACGCCGGAGATGCTCCAGGGCCTGGATCCCGCCCGATTGTTCATCGTCCACCTTGACGACGCCGAGGATCGGCCCCGCAAGGAACTGCGCGATGCGCACAGGTTGCTCCCCGGGGACGGCGTCATCCCTCTGCGGGACTTCGTCACGCGCATCGAAGGGCTGGGGTACCGGGGCCCCTGGTCGATCGAGCTGTTCCGGCCCGAGTACTGGACCTGGGATCCCGTTCATCTGGCCCGGGTGTGTCATCAGAAGATGGCGGCGCTGTTTCAGTAAGAGAGGAGACTGAGGATGGCGGTGCGGGTCGGCATCCTGGGTGCGGGGTTCATCGGCCGCATCCATGCGCTCGATCTTCGGGCGGACAAGCGGGTGACGCTCGTCGGCGTCGCCGACATGGTCGCGCCGGTCGCGGAGCGACTGGCGTCTGAAGTAGGGACGACCGCCCATCGTTCGCTGGACGATCTCCTGAATACGGGCCTCGACGCCCTGTATGTCTGCACCCCGAATACGATGCACGTCGATCCGGTGGTCCGCGCGCTGGGGGTCGGGTTGCATGTGTTCTCAGAGAAACCCATGGCTACCTCGCTGCAGGGGGCCCGGCGGATCCGCGATGCGGCCGGGCGCGCCCGCGGCGTCTACCAGCTCGGATTCAACCGGCGGTTCAGCAACGTCTATAGCTTCGCCAAACGGCTCATCGAGGATGGACGCATCACGCCCTACGAAGCACAGATGAAGCACAACCGGGGCGAGTTGAAGCAGCCGCCATGGACGGGGGATCCCGCCGTCACCGGCGGCTACCTCTACGAGACGCCGGTGCATCTGTTCGACATGAGCCGGTTCCTCTTCGGTGACGTGAAGGAGATGCAGGGTTGGGCCCGGCAGAGCGTGTACAAGGAACCGGACGGGTTCATCGTGCTCCTCCGGTTCCACGCCGGGATCATCGTCTCCCTGACCAGCGTCGCCCACACCTCGTGGTTCTTCCCGTACGAGCGGGTTGAGATCTACGGCGCGCACCAGACGGTCGTGACCGAGGAACTGGAACGGGCCTGGTTCAGTCCCGGCATGCGCGATCAGGTTGAGGCGCTGGACTGCTTCCATATGCCGTTTGAGCAGAAGTGGGGGTACGTCGCGGAGGATCGATTGTTCATCGACGCCGTACTCGGTGAGCGGCCGCCGGCCGTGACGGCCGAGGACGGTTATCGGGCGACGGAGTTGGTGGAAGCCTGCTACCGCGCGGTCCGCGAGGAGCGCCTGATCACCCTCCCCCTGCCAGAACCCACTCTGGCAGACAAGGGAACCCGGTGAAGATGTTGGCAGGGCAGCCATTGGTTCGGCCGCCCTGTCCGGATTCGAACAATCGAAAGACTGGGTGGTGTTAGCCTGTACCGTTTGGTCGTTGCCGACATCGACGGAACGTTGGTCACCAGAGACCGACAGATAACCCCCGGCGTGCTCAGCGCCGTGAGGGAAGCGCAGGCGCGCGGGGTCCGCGTCTGTCTGGCGACCGGCCGCATCTGGCTCTCCGCCCAGCAGTACTTTGTCCGCTTGGGTGCCGACCCGCCGGCCATCCTCTACAACGGCGGGCTGGTCTACGACTTCCGCACCGACACCGTGCTCCGCCGGGTCCATCTCGACTACGCGCGGGCCCGGGCCGTCCTCGAGATCCTGCGCGAATTTCCCCAGGTGCAGCCGCACCTGTACGCCGGCGACAGAGTCTTCACCGGACGGGTGAACGAGCTCACCGACCGGTACCGCCGCAAGGACGGCATCCAGGTCGAGGAAGTGGGGGATCTCGTTGCCTTCCTCCCTCCCGACCCGATGAAGATCCTCATCGTCGGCGCACGGACCGACCTCGAGCACGCCGTGGCGCGCATCCAGACCATTCCCATGCCGATCAACATGGTCTTCAGCGAAGAGACCTATCTGGAGATCCTTCCGGTCGGCAGCAGCAAAGGTGTGGCGCTTGAGTTCGTGGCGGCAAGACTGGGGATTCCACTGGCCGAGGTCATCGCCGTGGGGGACAACCTCAACGATCTGGAGATGCTCCGGACGGCCGGACTGGGGGTGGCCATGGGGAACGCGCCGGAGGCGCTCCGGACGGCCGCCGACATCGTGACACGCTCCAACGATGAGGAGGGATTCCGGGACGTGATCGAGCGGTTCGTACTGCAGGGAGAGCAGATACCACTAGTACAGAGGAGGGGGAGGCATGCGTAGGACGACGATCATCGTCAGCTGGCTGCTGGTCGTGGTGTTCGCGCTGAGCGCCGGCGTCGGGGCGCAGGGGACGAAGGTGGTGATCTACTCGGCCCTGGATTCCGCCGTCACAACGGAAATCCTCAAGGCGTTCGAGCGGCGGACGGGACTGCGGACGGAGGCGCTCACGCTGGCCGCCGCCGGCACACTCTCCACGCGCATCACGGCGGAGAAGGCACGACCGCAGGCCGACATCTTCCTCGGAGGCTCCAACGATTTCCACGCGCCGCTGGCGAAGGCCGGGCTGCTGGAAGCCTATAAGTCACCGATGTTGGCGGAAGCGAAGCTCGCCCCGGAGTTCTACGATCCGCAGGGTTACTGGTACGGCTGGTACATCGGGGCGCTCTCCATCTACTACAACCGTGACCGCTTCGAGAAGGAGTTGGCGCCGCGCGGTATCAAGCCCCCGGCGTCCTGGGACGATCTCCTCAATCCTGCGTTCCGCGGCCAGCTGGTCATCCCAAGCCCCGTGACCACCGGTGGCGGGTTCATCTTCGTGGCCACGCAGATCTTCCGCCTGGGCAATGAGGACCGGGCCTTCGACTGGTTGAAACAAGTGGCCGCGAACGCCACCTTCACCCCGACGGCCCCGGCCGGCATCGCGCTGGTCTCCCGCGGTGAGGCCATCGTTGGCATGAACTGGGGCCACGACGTACGCAGTATGGCCATCAACCAGGGCTTCCCGGTCGAGGTCGTGTTCCCGGCCGACACAGCGACCGAGATCGGCGGCGTGTCCATTATCAAAGGCGGGCCGAACCCGGCCGGCG
>DATDEG010000289.1:0-5760 GCA_036523465.1 bacterium | reverse complement strand
CGTCTCTCCCGAGGCGGGGGTGACCGTGCCGGCGGGGGCGTTCAAGGTGATGGCCACGGGGGTCGGGGCGCAGTCCGGCGCGCGGGACGCGCACACGGCGCTGCTCCCGGTGGGGCTGGGGGCCCGCACGGGTGAGTTCGTGCCGCTCTACGTGGACACGTTCACACGGGTCGCCGTGCGCGGAGAAGACATTCAGCGCGTGCTGAACGAGCAGGGAGCGAAACTCGAGGAGCTCTTCCGTGCGCAGAACGCACCGTGCTCCCCGCCCGATCCTCCGCAGCGCCCGTGCAAGCCGGATTGACCTTGAAGTCGACGGCCGGGCGGCGTTGAGGCCGGCCGTCTTCGCTTAATCTGCATGGCCGTTGCCGAAGCCGATCTCGCTGTAGCCTCCCCACAGCGGCGGGTCGACTGGACCCCGTACGCTCTCATCCTGCCGACCCTGGCCTTCCTCGGGGTGTTCTTCATCTATCCGATGGTCCAGGCGATCTGGCTGAGCATCACCGACCCGCAGAGCGGAGCGCTCACCTGGCAGCACTTCCACCGCATGAGCGGGGACCTCTACTTCCGCCAAGCGATCCGCTACACGCTGACGATCACGCTGCTGGCCGTCCCGCTCCAGGTGATCCTCGGCCTGAGCATCGCCCTGCTGGTGAACACCCGGTTCCGCGGGCACTCGCTGTTCCTGTATCTCACTGCGATCCCGATCGGCATCTCGGATCTTGCGGCGGGACTGATTTGGCTCTCCATCTTCACCGAGCGCGGCTACCTGAACGGGGCCCTGCTCGGTCTCGGTGCGATCAAGGACCCGGTTCTCTTCCTGACGATCGAGCGCCCTGACTGGCTCGTCGGGGCCATCGTGATCAGCGAAGTGTGGCGGGCCACGGCGATCGTCATGGTCATCCTCCTCGCTGGCCTCCAGCTCATCCCCAAGGACTACCAGGAGACGGCCAGCGTGTTCGGGGCCGGGCGCTGGCAGACACTGCGGCACGTCATCTTTCCGCTCCTGCGCCCCAGCCTGCAGACAGCACTGATCATCCGCACGATCCTTGCCTTCCAGCTCTTCGGCACCGTCGTCACCCTGGCCGGCCGGCAGGTCCCGGTGATGGCCGGCGAGGCCTACTTCTGGTACTCGCTGTACCGGAGTCCGAACGTCGCCAGCGCCTACGCCGTGCTCATCCTCCTGTGCTCGGCCACGATCACGTGGCTGTATCTGCGGCTGCTCCGCATCAGGGAGGAGGAGCTGAAGGCGTGACGCTGCGCAATCTCGGGCTGGCCTCCGCGGTGCTCGTGATCAGCACCTGGGTAGCGCTGCCGCTCCTGCTCATCGCCCTCGCCGCTTTCACGCCCCGCGAGCTGCTCTACCAATGGCCCCGGTCGTTCTGGCCGGAGTCGTTCACCCTGGAGACGCTCCGCTTCTTCCTCCGCTCGACGGGGGTGTGGCAGTCCACGCTGAACAGCGTCATGGTCGCACTGCTGACGATCGCGCTGGCGTTCGGGATCGCCGCGCCGGCGGGCTACGCGCTGGCCCGCTTCCGGTTCCGTGGCCGCGACAGCGTGCAGCTGGCCATCCTGATGGTGAAGATGTTCCCGGCCACGGTGCTCTCCATCCCGCTCGCCGTCGCCTTCATCCGCTGGCGGCTCTACGACACGCTGCTCGGAGTAGCGATCGTCCACACAGCGCTCAGCATCCCCTTTGTCATCGTCATCGTGACGAGCGTGTTCGTCGGCATCTCGTACGAACTGGAGGAGGCGGCCATGACGCTGGGCAGTAGCCGCGTCCAGGCGTTTACCCGTATCGCGCTCCCGATGGCGCTGCCCGGGCTGGCCGCGTCGGCGATCTTCACGTTCGTGCTGTCTTGGAACGAGGTCTTCGCCGCGACGATCCTCACGCTCAACCACCGCACCCTGCCGGCGTTGATCATCGACTCCGTGCTCGGCGCCGGTGCGCCGTTGCATTTTCGGTTCGCGGGTGGATTCTTCATGATCGTCCCGGCGCTCGTTATCATCTTCCTGATCCGCCGGTATCTCCTTACGCTGTGGGGCGTCACGGTACGCTAGAGACATGGCTGAGATCCATCTGACCAGGCTGCGCAAGACCTACGGGAAGGTCGAGGCGATCAAAGATCTCTCGCTGGACATTCGCGAGGGCGAGTTCCTCGTGCTGCTGGGACCCTCAGGTTGCGGCAAGACCACGACGCTGCGGGCCATCGCCGGATTGGAGACCCTCGACCGCGGGCGGATCCTCATCGGGGCACGCGACGTCACGCTCCTCCCGCCGGGCCGGCGCGGCATCGCCATGGTGTTCCAGTCCTACGCCGTGTTCCCGCACATGCGCGTGTACGACAACATCGTCTTCGGGCTGCGCATGCGCCGGGTGAACGAGGCCGATCAACGGCGCCGGGCCCAGGAGGCCGCGGATCTGCTGCAGATCGGTCAACTCCTCGACCGGTATCCCGCGCAGTTGTCCGGAGGGCAGCGCCAACGCGTCGCCGTGGCCCGGGCGATCGTCATGCGGCCCGATGTTCTGCTGATGGATGAGCCGCTCTCGAACCTCGACGCGCTGCTCCGCCTGCACATGCGCGCCGAGTTGAAGCGCCTGCACCGGGAGCTCCGCGCGACGACCGTCTACGTGACCCACGATCAGGTCGAGGCGCTCAGTCTGGGGGACCGCATCGCCGTGATGAAGGAGGGGGAGATCGTGCAGTGCGCCTCGCCCGGGGAGATCTATGACCGGCCCGCCAGTCGCTTCGTCGGCGGGTTCATCGGAAGCCCGCCGATGAACTTCCTCACCGGCACGGTGGCGCGGGTCGACGGTGCGGCGCGCGTCGACGTCGCAGGCGCCTCGATCCCGCTGCCCGCCGGCGCGGCGGCGGGGGACATGGTCATCGGGATCCGCCCGGAGCACATCGCCGTGGAGTTCACCCGCGCGCCTGCGGCGGTGCCCGGCACCGTCAGCGTCCTCGAGCCGATCGGTTCCCACCAGTTGCTCACGGTGCAGGTCGGCGGTGATTTCATCAAAGTCGCGGTGCCGCCCGAGTTCGCCGCGGATCCCGGAACGCCGGTGTGGCTGCGCTTCGACCCCAAGCGTGTACGGCTCATGGATCCGCAGACCGGCCAGGCCGTGGGGGTGTCGTGATGGATTCCGCAGACCATCTGGTTGAGCAGGCCGTCGCCGTCCTCCGCCGCAACGACGTGGCCGGGTATACGAAGCCCTCGGGCCGCCTCTATCCACATCAGTGGAACTGGGACAGCGCGTTCGTCGCCATCGGACTCGCGCATGTCGACTGGCTCCGCGCGGCGCGGGAGATCGAGACGCTCCTCTCCGGACGCTGGACCAACGGCATGATCCCGCACATCCGGTACAATCCCGCGGTCAAGGAGTACGCGCCGGGCCCGGAGTGGTGGCCCGAAGTCCCCGTGGTGGACCGGAGTCAGATCACGAGCGGCATCTCGCAGCCGCCCGTGCTCCCGTCCGCGGTCTACGCGGTGGGCTTGCTGCAGCCCGACGTCGACCGGCGGCGGCGGTGGTGGGAGCAGGTCTACGGTCCGCTGCGCGACTTCCTCCTGTACTTTGCGCGCGAGCGCACGGTGGCCGGGAGCCCCCTCATCGTGGTGGTGCACCCCTGGGAGAGCGGAGCCGACAACAGCCCGCGATGGGACTTTGCCGCCGGGCGAGGGTTCCGGCCCTCACGGCCGTATCGCCGGGTGGACACGACCGTGGTCGATCCTGCGGCGCGGCCAACGGCCCGAGACTACGATCTCTACATGTACCTCGTCGAGCTCATCGCCGCGCATCATTACGATCTTGCCGGGTACCTTCCCACGACTCCGTTCGCCGTCTACGACGCGCTGTTCAACGCCGCATGGTACCGGTCCGCCCTTGATCTGAACCTGATCGCTTCCGTGTTGGGGAGGCCGCCGGCGTTCGGGGAGGACGCGCTCGCCGCGTTCCGGGCGGCCTATCGCCGCACGTTGTGGGACGATCAAGCCCACCTGTTTCGCGACTACGACGTCAAGACCCAACGGCCCATCCCCGTCAACACGGTCGCCGGGCTCATGGCGATCTACGCGGGACTGGTCGACGCTCCCGAGGCCGAGATGATGGTCAACGAGTACAGGGGCCAGTGTTCGCTCTGCCTGGCGCTGCCGTCAGCTCCGCCCGATCAACCCGGCTTCGATCCGATGAAGTACTGGCGCGGGCCGGTGTGGGTGTGCATCAACTGGATGCTGATCCGCGGCCTGCAGCATCTGGGGCTGGTTCCTCAGGGGGAGAGCCTGCGCGCGGGCACTCTGGACCTGGTCGCGCGGGCGGGGTTCTTCGAGTACTTCCACGCCTACTCGGGGGAGGGGCTCGGCGGGAGCGATTTCTCCTGGAGCGCCGCCTTGACCGTCGATCTCCTGCGCCGCCCAGAGGGCGCGGCGTAGACGCCCGTCCCTTGTGCGTTGCGGTTCCGATTCGGTATACTTTGGCAACGAGGCGATGACGAGGACGAGTTGGCAGGCGCTCGTCGCGCAGCGAGGGAGGCGCTCGGTGCAAGCCTCCCCGATCGAGCCTGCTGAATACCACCTCTGAGCTGCGGCCCGACATCCGTAGGGCCGTCCGGTTCCTCCCCGTGACGGAGGGATGAGCGCCGCCGGGCGATCTGGACCATCGTCGGGCGGAACCAGGGTGGAACCGCGGGTGTATGCCCCGTCCCAGAGATGGACGGGGCGTTTCATTTTCTTGGGTGATCGAGTGCGCGGTCGAGATAGTAGGGCGGGGGAGGAGAGGACGATGGACCGGATCATGGTGACATTTCCAGATGGCAGCCGGCGTGAGTTCCCGGCCGGCGTCGCGCTCGCCGAGATAGCGAAGGCCACGGGTCGTCACGACGCCCTGGTGGCGCGCGTGGATGACGCATTGCGCGATCTCTCCGCGCAACTGCACGAGGATGCGCGGGTTGAGCTGCTGAGCTTCGATCAGCCGGAAGGGCGAATGGTCTACTGGCATTCGTCCTCCCATCTCCTGGCCCAGGCCGTGAAGGAACTCTATCCGGAGGCGAAGCTCGCCATCGGGCCGCCCATCGAGCAGGGCTTCTACTACGACATCGACATCGGCCGGCCGTTTGGCCCGGAGGATCTCGCGCGGATCGAGGCGCGGATGCGGGAGCTGGCGGCCAAGGACCAACCCATCGAGCGGATGGAGCTGCCCAGGGACGAAGCGATCCGCATGTACGAGGCGATGGGAGAGAAGTACAAGGTTGAGCTCCTGCAGCAGGATATCGCCGATGCCCAGGTCTCGTTCTACCGGCAGAACGGGTTCCGGGACATGTGCCGCGGGCCCCATCTGCCGCGGACAGGCCTGATCAAGGCCATCAAGCTGCTCAGTACGGGCGGCGCGTACTGGCGTGGAGACGAGCATCGTGACATGCTCTCCCGTATCTACGGGATCACGTTCCCCCGGCAGGAGCAACTGGACGAGTTCTTACGCATGCTCGAGGAGGCCAAGCGGCGGGACCACCGCCGGCTCGGGCGCGAACTGAAGCTGTTCGCGTTCGCCGAGGAGGTCGGACAGGGACTGCCGCTGTGGCTGCCCCGCGGAGCGACGGTACGCCGCATCCTCGAGAACTACATCGTGGACGTCGAGCTGCGGCACGGTTACCAGCACGTCTACGCGCCGGACCTGGCGTCTTCGACGCTCTACAAGATCTCCGGGCATTGGGACCACTTCCGCGAGAACATGTACCCGCCGATGGAGATCGACCACGAGGAGCTCGTGCT
>DATDEG010000288.1:0-6400 GCA_036523465.1 bacterium | reverse complement strand
CTCTGCTGCTCGAAGTGCAGGGTAAGCATCTCCGCATTGATCAGACGGCAGAACTCCACCACCGACTCCGCCATCCGCATCTGAAGGTCGTAGTCACTGAGATCTCGGAGGTCAAGCGACGCGGGGCTGTGCACTGTATAGCGAAGCGCATGGCGCTCTAAGATCGGGAGGAATTCCCGCAGCAGCGGGAGTTGAAGGTGCCCCGAGAACAGCAGGTTGAAGGCGTCCGGCGCGAGCTCAACGGCGTCGTACCCGAGCTCCTTGATGAACGTGAGTTCGCTGCCGAGGTCTGCGCTGGGCCCGACGGTGATGCCGATCGCATTCGTCATCCTGGTGGGTATTAGCACTGCGCCCATGCGAACCCTCTGTGGACATCGGTGAGAGAGGGACGGCTCATTATTCGCCGAAGGACCGTGCCCAACGGATTTGCGCAGGCAGAAGGCTGGTGACGGCGGAGTTAGAACTCCGGAGTCCAAGGGGAGGTGGCTGGATGAGTAGACAGTTTCCGGGTCTGAGGTGGATTGTGCCAGTGGTGATCGCTGCCTTCGTGATGTCCATCAGCCTGGTCGGGGCGCCGGCCCAAGGACAGGTCACGGGGGTAACACTGTATATCAGCGGCGACACGAACATCCAGGAGATGTTCGATAAGGATCTGCTGCCGATGTTCGAGCGGGACACGGGCGTGAAGGCGAAGATGGTCTTCCTGGAGCACGGCCAGGGAGCGCAGGCCATCCTAGACAAGATCATCGCCGCGAAGCGGGCGGGCCGGCAGACGGACGTCGACCTCTACGAAACGCAGCCCACCTTCATCGCCCAGGGCGCATCCGAGGGGATCTGGCTGAAGATCACCAAGGACAACATGGCCAACGCCGCCAAGGTCGATCCGCAGCGGCCCGAGGTGCTCGTTTCCTCAGGGTTCGGCATCCCCTACCGCGGCTCGTCCGTGGTGCTGGCCTACAACGCGAAGCACGTGAAGCAACCGCCCAAGACCTATGATGCGCTGCTCGACTGGATCAAGAAGAATCCCGGGAAGTTCACGTATTGCGATCCGCAGACCTGCGGCTCGGGCCAGGCGTTCCTCTACCTGGCGCTGTACAAGTTCGCCAAGGCGGAGGACTACAGCACCCTGTCGTTCGATGCCTCGAGGGAGACCGCGTGGGAGCCGGCCTTCCAGCTGCTGCGCTCGCTCAAGCCGGCGATCTACAACAACGGCTTCTACCCGAACGGGAACGTGGCGGTGTTGCAGTTGCTCGGCAGGGAGACCATCTGGATGGCTCCGGTCTGGTCGGACCAGGGGATGAGCTACCTGGATCAGAAGTTGCTTCCCCCGGACATCAAGCTCATCCAGATCTCCCCGCCCTTCACCGGCGGTGACTCCGCGATTGCCATCCCGGTCCACGCGGAGCACCAGGCCGGCGGTCTGATGTTCCTCAACTGGCTGCTCACCTCCAAAGCCCAGACCGTCGTCGTGAACAAGCTCGCCGGTTACCCCGGGATCGAGTGGAAGTACATGCCCAAGGACGTGCGGGACAAGTTCGCCGCCATCGCCACGAACTTCAGCCCGCTGCCGAACGCCCGGTACCAGGCCGACGCCAAGCGGCTGTGGCAGGAGAAGGTCGCCGGCTCCGGCCAGTGAGCTCCGAACGGTGAAAAGCTCGTTCCGGGAGGGAGCGGCCGGCCTGTTGCTGGTCCTCCCTCCCTTGTTCCTCCTGGTCTTCGTCATCCTGGTCCCCGCCGGGCAGGCGGTCCTGGATACCCTTAGAGTCGTCCGGGACGGCCATGTCGTGTACTCCCTGGCCCGCTATCAAGAGCTCCTACACACCATCTCGCTCCGCCGCAGCGTCGGGTTCACGGTCTCCGTCACGCTCGTCTCGGCGGCGGCGACATTCGTGCTGGCCTATGCCCTCGCCCTGTACCTGCGCTTCAGTACCGGATGGATCAGCACACTGCTGGGAGCGCTGTTCATCATCCCGCTCTTCATCCCGACCGTCATCGCCTCGTTCGCCATGATTACCTTCCTGGAGCACCACGGGTACGTCGCCTCGCTGCTGCAGCACGTCGGCATCCAGGAGACGCCATCGTTGGTCTTCAACGCCGTCGGGATCGTGCTCACCGAGGTCTGGGCCAGCATCCCCTTTGCCACGCTCGTGCTGCTGGCAGGGCTGCAGGGCATCGACGACTCCCTGATCGACAGCGCGCGCGACGTGGGCGCCGGCGCCCTGCGCACCTTCCGGTCGGTGATCCTGCCGCTCAACCGCGTGGCCACGGTCATCACGATGAGCCTGCTCTTCATCGGCATCCTGGGAAGCTTCACGATCCCCTACCTGGTCGGGGGGAACGCGCCGCAGATGATGAGCGTCGTGATGACGAACTACTTCACCAACTACCTCCGGCCGGACATCTCGGTGGCGCTGGCCGCGCTCAGCTTCGGCATCGCGGCGGTGGCCGGCGGCGCTTACGTCATCGGCGTCTCGCGCCGGGAACGGGAGGTCGTGTGAGCGCGGTCGGCGAGGCCGTCCGCGAACGGACGGCGGGACTGTTCTGGTTCTGGTCGATCGGCGCCTTCCGGCGCGTGCTGCCGGTGCTCTTCCTGGTGGCCCTGGCGGCGTTCATCCTCGGCCCGCTGCTCAGCCTGATCCTCTGGGCGTTCGCCGGGCAGTGGTTCTACCCGGGTCTCCTGCCGCAAGAGTTCTCGACGAAGTGGTGGACCGTCGTCTTCGGGAACCGGAGCGTGGTGAGCTCCATCAAGTACAGCCTTATGACCGCGCCGACGGTCACGGCCCTGTCCGCGCTCATCTGCCTGCCGGCGGCCTACGCCTTCGCCCGCTTCCGGTTTCCCGGCCGCCGGCTGCTCCTGCTCTCGTTCCTGAGCGCAAACTCCTTTCCCAAGATCGGGCTGTATATCACCATCGCCACCCTCTTCTATCGTTTGAACCTGATGACCACGTTCTGGGGCGTCGTGCTCATCCAGCTCGTGGGTACCCTGCTGTTCATGATCTGGATTCCAACCGGCACGTTCCGCGGCATCAACCGGAGCCTCGAAGAGGCGGCGCGCGATGTCGGGGCTTCGGGGCTGCGTACGTTCTTCCAGATCACGCTGCCCATCGCGCTGCCGGGGTTGCTGGTGGCCGGACTGTTCGCCTTCCTCGCGGCGTTCGACGAAGCGCAGGGCACCCTGATCGTGGGCAGCCCGAACTACATCACGATGCCGGTGATGATGTACACGCTGGTTCTCAATTACCCGCAGCCGGTGGGAGCCGTCTTCTCCATCCTGTTGACGCTTCCATCGTTGGTCCTCCTGCTGCTCGCCCAACGGCTGCTTCGCCAGGGCTATCTGGCGGCGGGGTATACGCTATGACCCCGGCGGTGGCCGGCGTCCGGCTCGTCAACCTGACGAAGCGATTCGGCACGACGGCGGCCGTGCACGATTTCTCACTCGATGTCCAGCAGGGTGAGCTGGTGTGTCTGCTTGGACCTTCGGGATGCGGCAAGACGACGACCCTGCGGATGATCGGGGGCTTCATTGCCCCCGACGCCGGCGACATCCTTATCGACAACCGCAGCGTCCTTCGCCTGCCCCCGGAGCGGCGGCCGACGGCCATGGTGTTCCAGCGCTACAACCTCTGGCCGCACATGATGGTGGCGGATAACATCGCCTTCGGCCTGCGGCTGCGACATATCCCGCCCGCGGCGATCCAGCGCAAGGTGCAGGAGACCCTCGATCTGGTCGGTCTCCCCCAGGCCGGTCGCAAATGGCCGCACCAACTGTCCGGCGGAGAGCAGCAGCGTGTCGCTGTGGCCCGGGCCCTGGTCCTGGAGCCGAAGATCCTGCTGCTCGATGAACCCTTCAGCAACCTCGATGCGCGGCTGCGCGTCAGGATGCGCGAGGAGCTGAAGGCACTGCAACGCCAGGTCGGGATCACGACCATCTTTGTCACCCACGATCAGGAAGAAGCGCTCACCCTTGCCGACAGGATCGCGGTGATGAATCGAGGCATCGTCGAGCAGGTGGACACCCCGGCGGCGCTGTACAGCCGGCCGCAGCGGCTGTTCGTCGCCGACTTCATCGGTACGATGAACTTCTTCTCCGCGCGGTACGTCCGCGCCCGAGGCCTCCTGGTGTCCGGCGGCGTCGGTGTCGCTGCGGTAGGGGACTGGCCTGACGGCGCCGCGATCACCGTGGCAGTGCGTCCTGAGGACGTGACGTTTGCGGGGGAAGGGCAAGGCATCGCGGGACAGGCCCGCCGGGTCGTGAACCTCGGCCACTACCTCGAGGTCGTCGTCGACTGCCCGGGTCTAGGATCCCTCAAAGTCTTCACGGACGGACGGCGTGCGGTGGCCGAGGGCCAGGCCCTCACCCTCTTCATGCGGCATCTGCTCCTCTATGACGAGGGGGTCAATATCGCCGAGATCGGGACTCCGCAGTTCACCCGCGTTCCGGCACAGTCTGTCGTGGAGGACGCTGCAGGGCGCTGACCTCCGGCCCCCTCACACCGTCCGGTCGCGCAGGGCCGCGCGGAGATAGGCCAGGGCGCGCGGCACAGCTGTCGTCCCGGGCTCATCGCCCTCATACTCGATAGAGATCCAGCCCCCGTAGCCGGCCGCCCCAAGGAGGGCCAGCACGCGGTCGTGATCGACCCGCGCGTCGCGCCCGTCGGGCAGCACGTTCGTGAACTTCGCATGCACATGCCAGGCGAGCCGCGCCGTCCGCTCGACCGAGTCCATTCCATCCAGGTAGTTGCCGGTGTCCAGCAACAGACCGAGTGTGGGACTACCGACCTCCCGGAGGATGGCCTCAACGTCCGCGGCGGTCTGCACGAAACCGCCGTGGTTGTGGTTCTCCATGACGAGATGCACACCGCGCCGCTCGGCTTCAGCGGCAACGGTCCGGAGTGACGTAATCATGGGTTGCCAGCGGGGAGTGCGATCGCCCTCCGGCCACCCGGCGAACGTCCGGAGGAAGCGGCTGCGCAGACGCTTCGAAGCGCCCATCCAGGCGATCGTGGCGCGCTCCGCCTCGGTGCGCGCGTCGTCGTCCTCGATCCCGAAGTTGTTCATAAGCGCGATGTTCACAATCTCGAGCCGATGCCGGTCGGCCGCTTCGCGCAACTCGTCGAGACGCCGCGAGGTCGGCTCCCCGATGTGCTTGTCCTCCAGCTCCACGCCTCGCAGACCAAGCTCATCGGCAGCCAGGCGGAGCCAGTCGATCACGGTCAGGCGGCCGGAGTCGATCTCCTTGACATACGATTCCGAGCTGCAGGCCAGATCCATGTCACTCCTTCGCCACGCCGACGGGCTGACCGCCCGCCGCGATGCTGGAGTAGGCGGCGTCCAGCACGGCCAGACTGTGGAAGGCGTCGTCCACAGTTACCGGCGGCGGGCCCTGCCCGAGGCAGGCGTCGATGAAGGCGCGATCCTCGTCGACGTATCCCCACAGGGCGACTGTGTCTAGGGAGGGGAACTCCTCCCATCCGGCGCGCGGGTTCTCCCGCGTCGCGTACCGCGCTCGGTCCAGGTCTTCCGAGATGAGCAGGGCATGGTCGCCGTACAGCTCCACCCGCTCCTGCGGCGGCGCCCAGGAGGCGTGCCCGCAGGTGCTGAAGGCCACGGGCCGGTTGCCGGCGCAGCGCAGGAGCAAGGCAATGTCATCGTAGTCGGGATAGCAACTCTGGCGCCCTAGCGCCGCAACGCTCTCGACCGGCCCCACGAGCCAGGCCACCATGTCGAAGAGATGCACCGCGGTATCGTACATGAATCCGCCGGAGATGGCGGTGTTGGTGTACCAGCGCGGGGTCAACATGTCTCCGTCGTTGATCTTCACGTTGGCGGAGAATGGGACGAAGCCGGCGTCGATGCGGTCCTTCAAGAAACGGTACGCGGGAGCCCACCTCCGGTTGAACCCAATCTGATAAATCGGGGCACCCCGCCGGACCCGCTCGCGGATCCACCGCCCCTCGTCCAGCGTTGTGGCCATGGGTTTCTCGGAGAAGACGTGCAGCCCGCGATCGAGCGCCTCCAGCACGACCGCGCCATGGTAGACGTTGGGCAGGGTGACAAACACGGCTTCGATGCCGAAATCGGCCAACTCAGCCAAATCCCGGCAGGGCTGGGCGCCGACGGATTCAGCGGCGACCTTCGCCGCCTCGGGATCGACGTCGGCAACGGCCGTAATCTCGACACGCTTGTCGCGTACCAGCGCCTGCAGGTGCCGTCTGCCCATCGTACCGGCGCCGATCAATCCAGCCCTCACGCCCACTTGTTATTGTCACCCCCTCAACCGACTCGCGTGCTCGATGCTGAGGGCAGGTTCTCTATTGAGTCGACCTGTCCTTCGATAACGCCCACAGCCTCCGCTACTTGTCATACAGCCCACACGGCGATGCGATTCGCAGCCGCGACG
>DATDEG010000287.1:0-11002 GCA_036523465.1 bacterium | reverse complement strand
ACGCGCTGTACCCGCACATGACCGTCTACGACAACATGGCCTTCGGGTTGAAGCTGCGCAAGTATCCCAAGCCGCAGATCGACCGCCGGGTGAAGGATACGGCGGGAATGCTCGGCATCGAGGGGCTGCTCGACCGCAAGCCCAAGCAGCTCTCCGGCGGCCAGCGCCAGCGCGTGGCGCTGGGGCGTGCGATCGTCCGCGAGCCACAGGTCTTCCTCATGGACGAGCCGCTCAGCAACCTCGACGCGAAGCTCCGCGTCCAGACCCGGGCGGAGATCAAGAAGCTGCACGCCCGCTTGCAGACGACGACCGTGTACGTCACCCATGACCAGACCGAGGCGATGACGATGGGGGACCGGATCGTCGTGATGCGGGACGGATTGGTTCAGCAGGTGGACAGCCCGCTCAACCTCTACGAGCGGCCGGCCAACCAGTTCGTCGCAGGGTTCATCGGGAGCCCGGCGATGAACTTCGTCCCGGCCCGGGTGACCCAGAATGGGGGCGGCGCCTACCGGATCAGCGCGGACGGCTTCCAGGTGGAGGTTCCGCGAGAGCTCACCGAAGCGGTGAGGAAGCTGGCCGGGCGGGAAGTGGTCTTCGGCATCCGCCCGGAGGACATCGCAGACCGGGCGCTCTTGTCCGACGCGAACCCGGCCTCGACGATCCGCGTTGGCGTGGACGTGCACGAACCGCTCGGGTCAGACGTGATCCTCTACCTGACCGTGGGCTCGCACTCCATCGTGGCGCGCGTGGATGCCCACACGGCGGCGAAGATGGGCCAGCAGATCGACGTGGTGCTCAATATGCGGAAGATGCACCTCTTCGATCCGCAGACCCAGGAGGCGATCGTCTAGCCCGCGTCCCTGGAGCCCCCCGTCCTTGTCTCACCCCGACCGGCGCGGACGCGATACCGCGGTCTACATGCGGAAGAGGCTGCGCTAGGGGTCAGGTCAGGCCGGCTTCTCCCCCGCGTCTTTGATCATCTCCCCCAGCGGTTGCAGCAGCTTCGTGAACTCCATCGGGAAGATGAACTTCGTGCTCTCTCCCTGCCCTAATGTCTTGAGGGTCTCGAAGTATTGCAGTGTCATCGTCTTGGCGTCGACGGTCTTCGCCACGGAGAAGATCTTGTCGAGGGCCAGTGAGAACCCTTCGGCGCGCAGGATCGCCGCCTGACGGGCGCCCTCAGCCTCGAGGATCGCCGCCTGTTTCGCGCCGTCCGCCACCGTCACCGCCGCCTCCCGCTTGCCCAAGGCCTCGGTGACTACCGCACGGCGGCTGCGTTCCGCGGACATCTGCCTCGTCATCGCCTCCTGGACCTCGCGCGGCGGGAGGATCTCGCGGATCTCGACCGTGGTCACCTTCACGCCCCAGCGCTCGGTGACCTCGTCGAGCTTGGCCCGGAGCACCTGGTTGATCTGCTCACGCTTGGCCAGCATGTCGTCCAGGCTGATGTCGCCGACCACGGCGCGCAGCGTCGTCGTCGCGATGCCTTGCGCCGCGCCGGCGAAGTTGGCGACCTGGATGACGGAGAGTTCGGGGTCGAAGACCTTGAAGTAGATGAGGAAGTCGATGTTGATCGGCGCGTTGTCCTTCGTGATGCACGTCTGGCTGGGGATCTCCAGGAAGAACTCCCGCAGGTCCACCCAGACAGCTTTGTCCACGATCGGGATGAGGAAGACGATCCCCGGTCCCTTGCGGCCGATGGAGCGGCCCAGCCGGAAGACGACGAGCCGCTGATACTCCCGGACGACCTTGATGGCCGCGGACAGGATGGAGATTCCGACGATGACCAGTGCTATCAGGAGAGCAAGCGATGTCAGGAAACCACCCGGCATTGGAGACACCCCCGCGCCATTCCTTCGGGGTCGCGTGCTTGGATTCCCTGGGGTGTGTAGGTTCCGGAGCAGGGAGCGGGGGGACGGAAGATAAGCAACAGCACATGGCCCGCTTCGCGCTCGCGGTGGATATCGGCGGTACGAAGATCCTCACCGCGCTCGTGCGCGATGACGGGACGGTGACGGCGCGGTCGCGCGTGGAGACGCCGGGTGATGTCGAACCGGTCGTCGAGGCCGTCATCACCACAGCCGGACAGGTCCTCGGTTCGGGCGTGGCCTCGCCGGACCAGATCATCGCCGTTGGCGTCGGGGCACCTGGGCCGATGAACCCCGAGACTGGAGTGGTCTACGAGCCGCCGAACATCAAGGGCTGGCACGACGTCCCGCTCGGCGCGTTGCTCACGGAGCGCCTTGGGATGCGCGTGTGGGTCGAGAATGACGCGAACGCGGCCGCGGTCGCCGAATGGTGGATGGGGGCGGGGAGGGGAGTGTCCGATCTCATCTACGTTACCGTGAGCACGGGGATCGGCGGCGGGATCATCATCGGTGACCGGCTCCTTCGCGGGGTCAGCGGAACGGCGGGAGAGGTCGGGCACATGACCATCGACGTCAACGGTCCGCCCTGTCCATGCCGGCGCGGCAACGGGCACCTGGAGGCGCTGGCCACCGGGCCGGCTATCGCGCGCATGGCCCGCGAGGAAGTGGAAGCCGGGAAGCGGTCAGTACTGCTCGAGATGGCCGGAGGCCGGCCCGACGCCATCACAGCGACGATGGTGGAGACCGCGGCCCGCGAGGGGGATCAGATCGCGTCCGAGGTCTTCGCCCGCGCGGCCGCCTACCTCGGTATCGGGATGGCCAACCTTCTCAACATCTTCAACCCGGAGCGCATCGTCATCGGCGGCGGCGTGAGCAAGGCCGGCGAGATGCTCTTCGAACCTGTGCGGCGGATCGCCCGGGAGCGGGCGTTCGAGCGTCCCGGCCGCGACGCCGACATCGTTCCGGCGGCCCTGGGCGATGACGTCGGCGTCGTCGGCGCAGCCGCCGTGGCCTTCCAGCGCGTGGGTATACCCCTGCGCTAGCTCCCGGCCGGCCCGCGGCCTCTCACTTGAAAGGTGAGCGCGTCTAGATGGCGGCGCCGAGGTCGATGCGCCGCTGCACGAAGTTCGTGTAGACTTCGCCCCGGCGGAAGAAGGCATTGTCCAGCACCAGCAGATGGAAGGGGACGGTGCTGGGCACGCCCGAGATGATGAACTCCGTGAGCGCGCGGCGCATGCGGGCGATGGCCTCGGACCGTGTCGCCCCCCACGTCACGACTTTCGCGAGCAGCGAATCGTAGTATGGCGGAATTGTGTAACCGGTGAAGGCGTGCGTATCGACGCGTACGCCCGGTCCGCCCGGGGGGATGAACGCCGTCACCGTCCCGGGGGCGGGTCGGAAGTCGTGCTTGGGATCCTCCGCGTTGACGCGGCACTCGATGGCGTGCCCCCGGAACTCGACACCCCCCTGGTTCATCGCCAGCTTCTCGCCTGCGGCCGCTCGGATCTGCCACTGCACGAGATCGATCCCTGTCAGCATCTCCGTCACCGGATGCTCGACCTGGATCCGCGTGTTCATCTCCATGAAATAGAAGTGGCCGTCTCGGTCTATGAGGAACTCGATCGTCCCTGCTCCCGTGTAGTCGATGGCGTGCGCCGCCCGGACGGCGGCCTTGCCGAGCGCGTTGACGAACCGGTCACGAACGCCCGGCGGGGGGGACTCCTCGAGCAGCTTTTGGTGCCGGCGCTGGATGGAGCAATCTCGAGCGCCGAGATGGATGATGTTGCGGTGCTTATCGGCCAGGATCTGTACCTCGATGTGACGCGGCTCTTCCACGTACTTCTCGAGATAGACCTCGTTGTTTCCGAACGACGACTGCGCTTCGGCCTGCGCGGCCTGCAGCGCGCGGACCAGGTCATCGCGGGAGTGCACCATACGCATCCCCCGTCCGCCGCCGCCGGCCGACGCCTTCACGATGAGGGGAAACCCGATCTTCTTTGCGACGTTGAGGGCCTCCCCTTCGGACCGGACCGGGCCGTCACTACCGGGGATGACCGGGACGCCGGCCTGGCGCATCCGGTCCCGCGCCTTCGCCTTGTTCCCCATCGCCTCGATCGCTGCGGGACGCGGGCCGACGAAGGCGATGTTCACGTCCTCGCAGATCTCGGAGAAGGCGGGGTTTTCGGCGAGGAAGCCATACCCGGGATGGATCGCGTCCACGCCGAGCAACTCGGCCGTGCTCATGATGTTTGGAATGTTCAGGTAGGACTCGGCGGCGGGCGGCGGGCCGATGCAGAACGCCTCGTCGGCGAGGCGCACGTGCAGAGCGGCGCGGTCGGCCTCCGAGTACACGGCGACGGTCCGGATCCCGAGCTCGCGACAGGCCCGGATGATCCGCACCGCGATCTCCCCGCGGTTGGCGATGAGGAGCTTACGAAACACAGGCAGGCGCGGAGAGCAAGCGGCGTCCCGGACGCGGCGAACGGGAGAGGATGACGACGGGACGAGTGGAGCGCCTCACGCGCCGTCGGCCGACGGATCGATCAGGAAGAGCGGCTGGCCGTACTCGACAGGCGTGCCGTTTTCGGCGAGCACGCGGGCCACGCGCCCGCGCACCTCCGCCTGGATCTCGTTGAACAGCTTCATCGCCTCGATGATGCAGACGGTCTGACCCGGGTGGACCGCATCCCCTTCCTCCACGAAGGGGGCGGATTCCGGGTTGGAAGAGCGGTAGAACGTCCCCACCATCGGTGCGGCGATCGGCTGGTAGTGGTTCTCCGATGCAGCGGCGGGTGACTCCTCACGCACGGCAGGCGCGGCCGCGGGACGCACCGCGCTTGAGGCGTGAGCCGCGGCGGCCGTTCCACGCTTCACGGAAACTTTCAGGGCGCCGGACTCTACTGTGAGCTCGGCGAGGTCGGCTTCCCCGGCCAGGACGATGATCGCCCGGATCTGCTCAAGGTCGAAGGCTGGCTGATCCACCCGTATCTCCGTTCATCCTCGCATCGGCGATCCGGCCGATGCCACGGTACTTGGCGTACCGGCGCTCCAACAACTCTTCGGCCGGATGCCCGCGCAGGTCCTGCAGATGAGCGTGCAGCGCGTCACGGACCGTCGGAAAGACCGCCTCGGGGTCGCGATGTGCTCCGCCGAAGGGTTCGGGGAGAACCTCGTCGACCACGCCGAGCCGCAGCAGGTCCGCCGCCGTGAGCCGGAGCGCTTCCGCCGCCTCCGCCGCGCGCGTCGCATCATGCCAGAGGATGGCGGCGCAGCCTTCCGGAGAGATCACGGTGTAGACGGCGTACTGCAGCATCAGCACTGCGTCGCCTACGGCGACGGCCAGGGCCCCTCCGCTGCCGCCTTCGCCGGTGATGATGACGATGACCGGCGTCCGCAGCCGCGTCATCTCCTCGATGTTCCGCGCGATGGCCTCGGCCTGCCCGCGCTCCTCGGCGGCATCCCCCGGAAATGCTCCGGGTGTATCGACGAACGCCGCGACCGGCAGGTGGAACTTCTCCGCGAGCTTCATCGCGCGCAGCGCTTTCCGGTAGCCTTCCGGATACGGCATCCCGAAGTTCCGGGCGATGTTCTCCTTCGTGTCCTTGCCCTTGTTGTGGCCGATCAGCACCAGCGGCTCACCGTCGAGACGGGCCAGCGCGGCGAATATGGCCGGATCGTCCCGGTAGTGACGGTCCCCGTGCAACTCGATGACGTCGGTGAAGAGCGCCGCGACGTAGTCCTGGAGCCGCGGCCGCTGGGTGTGCCTGGCCAGCTGCACGATGTGCCAGGGCGTTGGGTTCGTGTAGATCGCGGTGGTGAGCGCCTCGGCGCGTTTCTCCAGCGTGGCGATCTCCTCGTTCAGCCCCAGTCCCTGGTCCTGCGAGAGCCGCCGCAGCCGCTCGATCTCCTGCTGAACCTCCGCGAGTTGACGGTCCAACTCTGAGTTTGCCGCCGGCGACGTACTCATCGTCCCTCGGGAGATGGCGTCGCGGCCGTCTCGCCGGTCTCGGCCGGAGCGGATGCAGCGAGGGTCTCCGGCCGCGGCTCGACGCGCGGCGCCCCGAAGTAGCCGAGGAGGGCGGCCAGGGTCGAACGCATCTCAGCGCGTGGGACGACCATATCGATGAAGCCCTTCTGCAGGCAGAACTCGGCGGTCTGGAAGTCGTCGGGCAGCTTCTTGCGGATCGTCTGCTCGATGACCCGCCGGCCGGCGAACCCGATCAGTGCCCCCGGCTCGGCCAGCACGACGTCGCCGAGAAAGGCGAAGCTTGCCGTCACCCCGCCCGTCGTCGGGTCGCACATGATCGACAGGTACGGAAGGCCGGCGTCGTGCAGGCGGCCGACGGCCGCCGACGTCTTGGCCAACTGCATGAGCGAGAGGACGCCCTCCTGCATGCGGGCCCCGCCGCTGGCCGAGAAGATGACCAGCGGAAGAGCCTTTGCCTGGGCGTGCTCCGCGGCGCGCGCCACGAGCTCGCCCACCGCCGACCCCATCG
Source organism: bacterium (assembly GCA_036523465.1). GTDB lineage: Bacteria > Sysuimicrobiota > Sysuimicrobiia > Sysuimicrobiales > Kaftiobacteriaceae > Kaftiobacterium. Next base: position 4,635 of record DATDEG010000287.1, on the reverse strand, counting down.
AGCCGCCCATGAAGTGGAAGTCGAGGGCCGCGACGGTCGTCCGCCGGCCCTCGATCCGCCCTTCTCCCCAGAGCACGGCCTCTCCCCGGCCGGTTTTCTGGCGCGCTTCCTCGAGTTTCTGCGTGTAGCCTGCAAAGGCGAGCGGATCGGCCGAGGTCAGATCCGCGTCGAACTCGACGAAACTGTCTTCATCGAGCGTCGCGGCAAGGCGTTCCTCCGCGGACAGGCGGTGGTGGTACCCGCACTTTGGGCAGACGCGGAGGTTCCGGTCGAGCTCCTTGCGGTAGATGAGGTTATTGCAGCGCGGACACTTGGCCCAGATCCCGGCCGGCATCTCGCGACGCTGGAGCGTCCCGTATTTCGGTCGCCGGAGCCAGTTCAGCACGAAGCGAACACCCCCGGTGTACGCGTGACGTCCGGTCAGTCTTCCGAATTATAGCATGGCCGGACGCGGCAACCCGGTTACGGCGGGGCCGCCCACCCGGAGCCGTCCGGGCGCGGCAACCGGCGTCGACCGAGGCCCGCAGGGGTGTTCGACCGCAGAGCGGGGGGTGAAACGGGGGACAAGGAAGAAAGGAGCGGTCTCAGCCGCTTCTCATGCCGTTCTCATCATTGTAGGGTTGACTTAGAGGAGCCTGCCGAGCAGAGCTCTTTCATTTAAGGAGGGACATTGATGAAGAGTCGGTCTTCCCCGGGCGCCATCCTCGCCCTGCTCATCGTCGTGGCGGTGGCCGGCGCTGCGCTGGGGAGCGTCTTCCTGCCTCGCTATTTCCCCCAGTACTTCCAGTCCGGGATCTTCGCGCCGCGTGAGAGCCAGGTCCCCGCCGCGCCCGGCGCGCCGGCCGCTCCAAGCGCACCGTCGGCGCCGCCCAGTGCCCCACCGGCTACGACCACGCCGGGGCCTTCGGCTCAGAGCGTGCCCGCGCCGGCCCCGTCCACCGTGGTGCCTCCCGCCGTGGAGGAGACCGCCGTCATCCGAGTGGTTGACCGTATCCGGCCATCCGTCGTGAACATCGACACCGTCGCGCAGGTGCAGACCTTTTTCGGGGTGTTCCCCCAGCAGGGCGCCGGGTCGGGCGTTATCGTGAACCCCGACGGACTCATCCTCACGAACAACCACGTCGTGGAAGGCGCGCAGCAGATCAAAGTCACGCTGCTCTCCGGAAAGACACTGTCCGGCAAGATCGTCGGCAGAGATCCATTCTCTGACCTCGCCGTGATCAAAGTGGAGACAAGCGAGCGATTGCCCGCCGCCACACTCGGCCGGTCGAGCACCTTGCGGGTCGGGCAGATGGCCGTCGCCGTCGGAAATCCGTTCGGGCTCGGGCACACCGTCACGGTCGGTGTGATCAGCGCACTGAACCGGAGCATCCAGGTTCCGAACCTGGTCATTGAGAACCTCATCCAGACCGATGCGGCGATCAACCCCGGGAACAGCGGGGGCGCGCTGGCCGACAGCAGCGGAGCGCTCGTCGGCATCAACACCGCGATCGTCCAGCAGGCGCAGGGCATCGGGTTCGCCATCCCCATCGACACCGCGCGGGTGATCATGGATCAGCTGATCAGCCACGGGCGCGTTGTCCGTCCCTACGCGGGGCTCGTCTGGGGCGGGGACGTCGATCCCAACATGGCCCAGCAGTACAATCTCGCCGTGGATCACGGGATCATCGTCCGGGAGGTCGACGCCAACGGGCCGGCCGCCCGCGCCGGCATCAAGCAGGGGGACATCATCGTCGCGGTAGACGGGCGGCAGGTCAACAATTGGAACGACTTCATCCGCGAGCTGTTCACGAAGCGACCCGGCGATCGCGTACGCGTCGAAATGGCGCGCAGCGGCGATCGGCGGACGGTGGAGATGACGCTGGCCGAACGCCCGCAATAGATGCCCACATACGCGTTCGAGGTGGCGCGGGAGGAGGCCGTTACAGGCGTCCGCGCCGTGCTCGGCGAGGCCCTCGACGTCGTGGTGACGATGCCTCCACAGGGAGTGGACGCGGACCTGGCTGTGCCCTGCTTTCCGCTGGCGGCGAAGCTGAAGAAGCCGCCTGCCGAGGTGGCGCGCCAGCTCGCCGACCACATGCCGGTGCTCACCCTCCTGGCCAAACCGCGGGCGGAAGGCGGCTACCTCAACTTTCCATTCAACCGCCCCGCCTACGCCGAGGGGGTCATGGAGGATTTCAGCCGCCTGGGGGATCGCTACGGGAGCGGCGACGAGGGCCACGGCAGAGCCGTCGTCATCGACTTCTCTTCTCCCAACGTCGCCCGCCCGATGTCGGTGGGACATCTGCGTTCGACGATCATCGGCGACGCCCTGCACCGGCTATACGCATTCAGCGGGTATGCGCCGGTCGGCGTGAATCACTACGCAGACTGGGGAACGCAGTTCGGCACGCTGCTCTACGGCCTGACCCACTGGCTCGACCGTGACGCCTACGGTCGGGCTTCGGTTCCTGAGCTGCTCCGGCTCTACGTGAAGTTCGATCAGGAGGCGGAGCGCAATCCCGAGCTGCGCGATGAGGCACGCGCCTGGGCGCTCAGGCTCGAGCGGCGTGACCCGGAGGCGCGGCGGATGTGGGAGGAGATCGTCGTCCACAGCCTGGCCGACTTCCGCCGGCTCTACGACCGGCTCGACGTGACCTTCGATTCCTGGCGCGGTGAGAGCGCATATCTCGAGGATACGAAAGCGGTGATCGAAGAGGCGGGGCGCAAGGGTATCGCCCAGGAGGACCAGGGAGCCCTCATCGTCCCGCTCGCCGACGCCGGCATCGAGGCGCCGCTCATCTTGCGCACGAGCGACGGCCGGACGATGTACCACACCCGCGACGTCGCCGCGGCCATCTACCGCATCCGGACCTACGATCCGGCCCAGCTCATCTACGTCGTCGGAGCCGAGCAGCGCCTCCACTTCCGGCAGCTCTTCGCGACGCTCAAGAAGATGGGGTACGACGGCGTGGACTACGTGCACGTCGACTTCGGCCTGATCACCCTGCCGGAGGGGCGGATGAGCACGCGGCGCGGCCGGGTCGTGTTCCTGGACGACGTCCTCGACGAAGCGGTGTCCCGGGCCAGGCAGCTGGTGGAGAAGAACCAGGAGCTCTCGGATGAGGAGAAGGATGAAGTCGCCCGCATCGTCGGCATCGGGGCGATCAAGTACGCGGACCTCTCTCAGAACCGCGTGAAGAATATCGTCTTCGAGTGGGAGCGGATGCTCGCCCTCGACGGCGACAGCGCGCCGTACCTGCAGTACACGTTCGTCCGCGCCCGCGGCATCATGCGCAAGGGTACGATGGCCTATCCGGCCGGGGGGATCGACGTCCGGGCCACGGAGACGGCCGAGGAGTGGGCGCTCATCAAGCACCTCGCCCGGTTCCCCGAGGCCGTGCGCGATGCGACCCGCGGCTACCATCCACACGTCGTCGCGAACTACCTCTACCACCTCGCCCAGACCTTCCACGCCTTCTACCATCAGGTGCCCGTGCTGCAGGCCACCGATGAGGCGCTGCGGCACAGCCGCATGGAGCTCGTCCGCGCCACCGCCCAGGTGATGCAAACGGGATTGGGGCTGTTGGGGATCCACGTGCCCGAGAAGATGTAGCTTCCTAAAGAAAGACCGTGGTGTCACCAAGGCTGCGGGTTGGTCTGATCATCGTTGCGGTGATCGCCTTTGCCACCGTGATGATGTTCCTGCCGCCAAGTTCATCACGTACTTCATCACCGTCCTGGGCTATGCGACTGTGATTGGCGGTGTTGTAGCGATCCTCAATGGCTTTCGTGCTCCCCGAGGCGACCCGCTGAGGTTGAGTTGGGTTTTCGGAGTCGGCGGTCTTGCCTCAGCAGCCTCTTTGCTAGACTGGCCGTGGTTCCGCCATCCACTCGCTGGGTTGATCGGTGCCGGCCTGATGCTCTGGTCTGGATTGAGGATGCTCCGATCCATCAAGCGCGTGGCCGACGAAAGCGGTCGCCAATATGGCCAACACCATTGACTCTTCGTCCATCACTCATGCAACTCGGCGTTGACTCGGTCCATCCATGAAGCGCGGCTCCCGCCAAGCCTCTTCTGCTGCGAGTGTGCCCTTTGATTTTCGCCCGGTCTCGCTGGAGCCGTCCATCCCCTCAGTGAGCGTACCGAACGCAACTCGCCGCGCGGCGAGTTGAGCTGGAATCCCCGATTAGCCCACGCAGGTCATTGACGGGTTTCAGAATCGTCGTTTCGATATCGCTGTGCGATTCTCCAGCGCACGCTCTGACCGCGATAGGAGCTTCCCCAACGCCGGCCTCGAAGTTGTCGCCCTTTCGCCGGAGGATAAGGTTTTGAGAAGCCTACCTATGGGTTCTGAGAGGCCGCTCAATGGCCATGGTATACATGGGCCATGAGCACGCAGATGCTGTCCGCAGCGAGCAGGCTTTCCGATCAGGAGCTTCTAGCGCATGTGTCGGTCTTGGCCCAGAGGGAGCGTGAGGCGACGGCTGCCCTGGTCGCGCACCTCGCGGTGTTGGATGAGCGGCGCCTCTATCTCGGCGAGGGGTGCTCCTCGTTGTTCACGTACTGCACCCGGGTGCTCCGCCTCTCCGAGAACGCGGGGTATCGTCGGGTCGAAGCCGCGCGGGTCGTGCGCGCCTATCCCATGGTGCTGG
>DATDEG010000286.1:0-4673 GCA_036523465.1 bacterium | reverse complement strand
CTCGTGGTGGGGGCAGTACCGCTTGTTCTGGATGGGGGTCATGCAACTCTTGTGCAGCAGACGGAACCGGATATCTTTCGGATCGGTCGCCGAGTAGAGCTTGATCGGGATCGTGACCAGCCCGAAGGTGAGATGACCTTTCCAGATCGGCCGCATCGGATTCGCTCCTCGTCAAAGACGGGCCCGCGGGGTCAAAAGCGTACTCGGTATTATATCGCGGGATGAGGTTCTGTGGGTGTTTTTCCCCGGGCAGGATGGACGCTGCACCGTGCCCAATCCCTTCTGGGAGGTTTGTGATGCCCTGGATGCCGGAAGTGTTTGCCAAGTTCTTCAAGTACTGGTCGCTCACGTTCGCGGTCCTCTTCATCTATCTCTCCGCGATGCTGGTCGCCGGTCTGGATGTGTGGCAGGGCCTCATGGACCGGGTCCGGAAGCGGCGCGCCGAGTCCCCCGGATGGCGTGGGCTGGTGCCGAATCCGCTCCTGGGGAAGAGCGTGGCGTCCACGCTGGGGATCGGGCCGGGGCAGATCCCCGATGACAAGCGCCGGTGGGTCCAGGACCGGGCGGAAGCGGCAGCGGCAAAGCTTGGGGCCAAAGTCTCGATCGTCGTGCTCGAGGATTCGAAGGAGCACCCGCTCGTGCACTTCCATGACGGAGCCCAGCTGCGATCGTATCGCGTGGACAAGACCTGGGTCGCCGAAGCGCGGTCGGGCAACGCCGATAGGGCGCGCCAGATCGAAGAACTCCTCGAGCGATATCTCGCCAGCGACTTCCTCGGCCGGGCAGACCGGCGGCCGAAGCGGACGACGGAGCTGGCACGCGAAGCGACGGCGAAGGGGCCTGCACAGGTTCCTCCGGGACCTGCGCGATCGCAGGAACCGTCCAACCCGCCGCAGGCATAACGGTAAAGGACAAAGACGGACACGGATTCCCGCACAGAACGCGGGAATCCGTGTCGACATTGGTCGGGGCGGCCGGACTTGAACCGGCGGCTTCGTGCTCCCAAAGCACGCGCGCTACCAGGCTGCGCTACGCCCCGATATCCTCTCGTATCCTAGCATGCTGCTGTCTGGGTGGGAATGTAGTCCTGGGGAATGTCCTGGGCCGGCACCACGTTCGTGACGGCAAGGAGGGGAGGGGGAGATGGCGACCTTCGTCATCGTGGGAGCGACGGGCGACCTCGCCCAACGCATGCTGCTCCCCGCGCTGTTCCGGCTGTGGTCGGACGGCGCCATCAGCCGCGATTTTGCCGTGCTCGGCGTCTCGCGGCGTGGATGGAGCGACGGCGATTTCCAGCGCTTCACCCGGGAAGGCATCGCGCGCGCCGGCGAGCCGGACGCGGAGACCTGGACCGGATTCGCCGAGCGTCTGCACTTCGTCTCCGGCGACCCCACTACTCCCGAAGCGTGCGCCTTCCTGGCCGAGGCGCTGTACCGGGTGGAGAACCACCATCACACCGGAGGCAACCGGCTCTTCTACCTCGCCTCCCCGCCATCGACCTACGAGCCCTTCCTCCGCGAGCTTGCCCACACGGGCCTCGTGCACCGGCGCAGTGAGCCGTGGACCCGGCTCATCATCGAGAAGCCGTTCGGCTCTGACGAATCCTCCGCGCGGCGCGTGAACACGCTCCTCGAGAGCGCCCTCGGCGAGGAGCGGGTGTTCCGCATCGACCATTACCTCGGCAAGGAAACCGTGCAGAATATGCTGGTGTTCAGGTTCGCTAACACCGTCTTCGAGCCGATCTGGAACCGCCAGTTCGTGGACCACGTGCAGATCACGTTCATCGAGGACCTCGGCGTGGCCGGGCGCGGCAGGTTCTACGAGGAGGTCGGCGTCGTCCGCGACGTCATGCAGAACCACATGATGCAGCTCCTCGCCGTCATCGCGATGGAGCCGCCGGCCGTGTTTGACGCCGAGGCGTTTCGCAACGAGAAGGCCAAGGTGCTCCGCGCCATCTCACCGATCCGTCCGCAGGACGCGGTCCGCGGGCAGTATCGTGCGGGCCGCGTGCACGGGGAGCGTGTCGTGGGCTACCGTGAGGATGAGGGAGTGAACCCGCAGTCCGTCACCCCGACGTACGCCGCGTTGCGCCTGAACATCGAGAACTGGCGGTGGGCCGGTGTGCCGTTCTATCTCCGCGCCGGCAAGCGGCTGGCGCGAAAGGACACGGAGATCGTCATCGACTTCCGCCAGCCGCCGCTCGCCCTGTTCAAGGATTGGAACGTCACGGAGATGGATCCCAACATCCTCATCCTCCGCACGACCGAAGATGAGGGGATCTCGCTGCAGTTCGCCGCTCGTGTGCCCGGCCGGGCGCGGATGATCAGGTCTGTGCCTCTGGACTTCTCCTACAAGGAAGTCGGCCAGGCCGAGCGCCCGGCCTACGAGCATCTGTTGCTCGACGCGCTCAGGGGGGTGCAGACGTTCTTCGCCCGGCGGGACGAAGTCGAGCTGCAGTGGGCGATCGTCGATCCCCTCCTGCGGTACTGGGCGGAGCACCCGCCGTCGGACTTTCCGAACTACGAGGCCGGCTCGATGGGACCGGCGGCCGCCGATGAGCTGCTCGAGCGCGCCGGGCGTCGCTGGCGCAATCCGGCGGTGAACCCGGAAACGTCCGCCCGCGTCTGACAGAGATACGCACGGTCGATCGTGTGAGCTGAGCACCCAGGAGGTGTCCGTTCCATGATGCGGTTTGCCGCGGTAGTCCTCGTCGTGCTCGTGACCGCCGGCGCGGTCGCCGCCCAATCGGTCTCGCCGCCGGTCGCGGACGTCGACCAGGCGGTGGTTCTCATCTCGGTGGCGATCGAGAGCGGCGGGCGGACGGTGCGGGGGTCGGGCTCCGGGATCATCATCGACGCCGGCGGCCTCATCCTCACCGCCGCGCACGTCGTGAGGTCCGCGCAGACCATGGACGTGACGCTGTGGAGCGGGCAGTCGCTCCCGGCCCGCCTTGTCGGCGTCGATCCGCTCTTCGACGCGGCCCTGATCCGCATCGACGCCGCGGCGCCGCTTCCCACGGCGACGCTGGGCAATGCCGCCGCGCTGGCGTCGGGAGCGCTGCTTACCGCGCTCGGCCGCGCGCCGCGCCGGCAGGCGGGACCGACCGCGGGGGAGTTCATCGATGTGGACCTCGAGGCGCGGCCCGGCGTTCCCAACCTCCGGGCATCCGCGCGCGTATGGCCAGGCGACTCAGGAGGAGCGCTCATCGATGGGCGCGGTGAGGTCGTCGGACTGATCGTGGCCGTGACGCGCGACGGGACCATCAGCCTATCGCTGTCGATGGATGCCGTGAAGCGGCTGATGCCGGATCTCCTGGCCGGTTCCGTGCGCCACCCCTGGCTAGGCGTCTCCGGCCGGACGCTGACCCCTGAGCTGGCCCAGCAACTTGGATTGGCGGGGCGCAACGGCATCGTGGTGCTCGAAGTGGTTCCCGGGGGACCGGCGGCTTCGGCGGGACTGCGCGCCGGCGGGCCGGCACCGTCAGGAGAGCTGCCCCGCGACGGGGATCTCATCGTCGCGATCGACGGCCAGCCGGTGACGACGTTCGGGGCGATGGCCGCCTACGTGCTGGGCCGGAAGATCGGCGATTCCGTCACCGTGCAGGTCCTACGTAGCGGCGAGCTCCTCACGACCACGATTGTCCTGGGAGAGCGTCCCAGCGTGTGAGCGGCGGCCATACCTCGTTGACCGTCCGGAGGCGCGCGGTGTAGTATGCTACCAACTCGCTGACGGAGGCGCTCATCGATGCAGCCGGTGGAAACGTTCCAGCAGGCCTCGGCGACGATGCGCAAGGTGCTCGTCGAGATCAAGCGGGTCATCGTTGGTCAGGATCTCATGCTGGAGCGGATCCTCGCCGCCCTCCTGGCGCGCGGACACGTATTGATCGAGGGCGTTCCTGGCCTGGCGAAGACCCTGGCGATCAAGACGGTCGCCCGCGCCATCGACTCTACGTTCCGGCGCATCCAGTTCACTCCCGATCTCGTGCCCGCAGACCTTGTCGGCACCCGGATCTACAATCAGCACACCGGGGTATTCGATACGGAACTCGGGCCCGTCTTCGCCAACCTCGTCCTCGCCGATGAGATCAACCGCGCCCCGGCGAAGGTCCAGTCGGCCCTGCTCGAGGCGATGCAAGAGCGGCAGGTCACGATCGGGAAGCAGACGTTCCCGCTGCCCAATCCGTTCCTCGTCTTGGCCACCCAGAATCCCATCGAGAGCGAAGGGACGTACCCGCTCCCGGAGGCGCAGGTTGATCGCTTCATGTTCAAGGTCGTCATCACGTATCCGAGCGTTCATGAAGAGATCACCGTCGTCGAACGGATGACCGTGGAGCATCCGGAGATCGGGTCTGTGCTGCACGTGGACGAGCTCTTCGAGCTGCAGCGGATCGCCGACGCCGTGTACGTGCATCCGAAGATCATGGAGTATGCCGTGACCCTGGTCAACGCCACCCGCCGCCCGAAGGAATACGGACTTCCCGACCTCGCTCCGTACATCGCGTTTGGGAGCAGCCCGCGGGCGTCGCTCAATCTCGTCCTCGGCGGAAAGGCGCTCGCCCTCATCCGCGGGCGCGAATATGTCCTCCCCGAAGACGTGCGCGACCTCGCCCTCGAGGTGATGCGCCACCGCTTCGTGCTCTCCTACGAGGCGCTCGCCCAGGACGTGACGACGGA
>DATDEG010000285.1:0-5530 GCA_036523465.1 bacterium | reverse complement strand
GGCGTGCCGGTGTGGGTGCGGATGGCTTCCATCATCCTCACCGGGACCGACCCGTGCGTGATCCACATCCTCCACGACATCACCGACGACCACAACCGCGAAGCGTTCGTCCAGCAGGTCCTCCACGCCGCCTCGTCGCTGGCCGGGGAGACGCCGCGCAAGCCGGCTGCGGACGGACCGCCCGTGCTTCTGTCGCCCCGTGAAACGGAGATCCTCCGGCTGCTGGCTACCGGGGCAAGCACGCGTGGCATCGCGGAAGCGCTGTGCATCAGCCCGGCGACGGTCCGCAACCACATCCAGCAGATCATGAACTCACTCCACGCCCACAGCCGTCTGGAAGCCGTCATCAAGGGATTACAGGGCCGCATCTTCTGACCCCCTGGCATCGGCTGGCGGCCTGATGCCGCGCGGACGAAGGCGGCGTATGCTGAATGTGCCAACCGGCAGGCACTACTGCAGGCTTGGGCAATCGAGGCGCTGCCATCATCGAGGAGTGGACGGCCTGGTTCCTGGTTCGTGAGCGGGAGCGTGAGCTCACCCGGAAATTGCGCCTGAGAGAGGCGGAACGCGCCCGTGCCGGCTCGCGGCATCCGGCGCCGGCCAACGTGATGAAGCTCCCCGTGCCCGCCCGACCGCCGGAGGTCAAGCGCCCGCCGCGCGGCCGCCGGGCGGCGTAACAAATCAGGCCGCAGTCGGATTGCCCGCCCGTACCGTGCGTGTCACGATGGCGCCATCGTGAGCGCTGAATCGTACCGCATCACCGTCAAAGATGACGCGCTGGCCGTGACGTGCCCCGGCAGCGACGAGGAAATCTTCACGTTCGATCGCGCCGGACGCCTGTTCGCCGCCTGGGTCGCGCAGCGCTTCTACCGCCGCGGCTTGGACGGACGCGTTCTCGAGAAGTACTCCACCCGTGAAGCGGGGCGGCGTATCGCGCACCGGCGGCTCCTCAGCCCGGGGGAAGCGGAGCGGTTGGTGGATCACGCGGCGGGGAAGGCCGCGGACGCCCTCTCGCAGTTCGCGCGGGGAGATGCGCAGCTCCTGTGGAGGGCCTCGGCGAATCAGTCAACGGGCGAGGCGCTGCGCCTCACGGCGGCGGCAGCGGCCTTCGATGCGGAGGCGGCGCGGCAGGATGTCGGGCGGTTCACCTCCGTCTATCGCCCCGTCGGCATCCTCCCACCGGATCAGTACCTCGCCCTGGTCATCCAGCTTACTGAAGGGTGTCAGTGGAACCGCTGCACATTCTGCACCTTCTACCAGGGTCTGCCGTTCCGGGCGAAGAGCGGGCACGAGCTGGACACGCACATCCGCGCTGTCACGGCGTACCTCGGCGAGGGGCTCTCGCTCCGGCACAGCCTCTTCCTCGGCGAGGCCAACGCGATCTCGCTGCCGACGGAGGATCTCGTGCTCCGGCTCGACCTCGTCCGTACGTGGCTCGCCCCTAACGGTGGGGGCCCGCGGGAGATGTACGCCTTCCTCGACGTGTTCAGCGGTCTGCGCAAGACCGCCCAGGAGTTCGCGGAGCTCCGCACGCACGGCCTGCGCCGGGTGTACCTTGGAGTGGAAACCGGGGACGACGGACTTCTGGCCTTTCTCAACAAGCCGCAGCGGAGCGCCGACGCCCTTGCCGTCGTGCAGGCGTTGAAGGCGGCGGGGCTCGGCGTCGGGGTCATCGTCATGGCTGGCGTCGGCGGGGACCGCTACGACCGCTCACATGTGGCGCAGACGCTCGAGTTGCTCAACGCGATGCCGCTCGCGGCCGGGGACCTGATCTACCTCTCGGCCTTCGTCGTCCACCGCGGGACCGAGTACGAACGCCGCGCTGCGGCCCGCGGGATCGCACCGCTCGACCTCCTCGCCACGCAGGATCAGATCGAGCGTCTCCGCAGCGGCTTCCGCTTCACGAGCACCGGCCCCCGCATCGCCCGGTACGACATCGAAGAGTTCCTGTACTGATTCCCCCCAAACCCGCCCCGGCCGCCGCTGTGACCCGGGCGGATGAGAATCCTTCCACGGCCCGATAGACGACGCGGAGAGGCTCCGCATACGCTGGCATCTGAACAGAGCGCGCGGAGCCGGCGAACGGCCTGAAGGGATTTGGCGCCGCGGCGGACACTCAGGTTTGGAGGGGGAGAGATGAACCGGACGGCAAGGGTGGGAGCAGTTGTCGTCGCCATTGTGGCGTTGATCGGCGGGCTGCTGTGGGCAGGCGTGGGCAAGACCACGGGACAGCAGCTCGAGTTGGTCGCGCTGAAGGTCGCCACCCCGCCTGTTCTGGACGGCCGGGTCGACCAGCTCTGGAGTACGGCGAAGGAGATCAGCGTGTCCGTCAGCGGGGGAGCGAACCTGCCGAACGGGGGGACCACGGTCAAGATGCGCGCGGTCTATACAGCGGATACGGTCTATTTCCTCTTGACCTGGGCCGATCCCACGCAGAGCCTGCGCCGCGCCCCGTTCCAGAAACAGCAGGATGGAACGTGGAAGAAGCTCGCCGATCCCAACGACAAAGGCGGCGACAACAACGTCTACTATGAAGATAAGCTGGCGATCATCTGGAATATGAGCATCAAGGGGTTCGAGCAGTCCGGCTGCTTCACCATGTGCCATGCCGGCGAGCCCGGCAAGCCGTACGGCAACAAGTACACCGCGACGGCCAGTGAGACCGGCGACATCTGGCACTGGAAGAGTGTGCGCACGGGTTCTGTGAACCAGATCGACGACCAATACGTGGACAGCACGCGCTTCGACGCCCAGGCCGCGCCCGACGCCGGACGGAAGAGTGATCCCAAGACTGACGGCGGGTACGTGGACAACGTCCTGGAGGAAGGAAAGCCGAAGTTCGCGCTCGCGGAGAACAAGCCCGCGCCTCCCTACTGGATCATCGACAGCCAGAAAGCGGTCTTCGACGATAGCAAATACAAAGCCGGCGATGAGGTGCCCGGCATCATCGTGGCGCCGTTTGGGGGCGACCGCGGGAACATCTCCTCCCGAGCCGTCTACGCGAACGGGACCTGGACGCTCGAAGCCTCGCGCCGGCTCGTGACCGGAAGCCAGTTCGACGTGCAGTTCAACAACCTGACCCGGCCCTATTACTTCGGCGTGGCGGTATTCGACAACGCCCAGGTCCGCCATGCGTTCCAGACGGGCGCCGCGCGGCTCACCTTCGGCCAGTAAGCCTCATCCAGGTGAGGCGCCACCACACCGGGGGCATCGGATGATGCCCCCGGTGTGCATCGGGCGTGCACCTGACCGCTTTGTCACCCATTCTTCCTGATACACCTGCGCCGCGGATGAAGCGTTTGCATTATGTACGCTTCGTCCGCCATGCGCGTACGCTAAGTGCGGACCGTTGAGGAGGTGACGGGGGTCTACCCCGATCATGGACGCCGATAAGCGGTATCTGTCACGGCAGGAAGTTGCCACGCTGTTCGAGGTCTCTCCGCACACCGTCTACCGGTGGACGCGGGAGGGACGGCTGCCATACGTCCTGACGCCCGGGGGGCGCCGGCGATATCCGCGGGATGAGATCCAGCGGCTGGCCGCCACTTGGCTGCAGGTGTACCGGCTCGAACGGCCCGTGATCAAGAAGGCCGGCTGAGCCCGACGCGGACACAACAAGGGGGGAGCAGGCATGAGGGGGAGCATAGTGTGGCTGCGCCGGGCCGCCATCGTGGCGGTCGCACTGGCGGTGGTGCTGGTGGGCGGAGTGGTGCTGGCCAAAGCACAGGCCGACTTCCGCGCGCAGTGGGCGAAGAGCGGGCATGCCAACAGAGAACTGGCGCGGCTCGACGCCACCGTGGAGACACGCGGAGAGACCGCCGCTCACTGCGGCCGTTGCCATACCGAGCAGGGCTTCCTGGCCTGGCTCCCGCAGCTCAACGCCGGCAACCCGGGGTTGATCGCCAAGCCGGACGGCACGCCGGCAGATGTTCGCTATCTGACGAACCTCGGACTGACGAAGTTCTCCGTGCGGCCGGTCACCTGCACTACATGCCACAATCCTGACTTCACGATCCGGATCACGAAGTCGACCGCGGTGCTGCCCGCCGGCTTCCGGGCGGTGGGGGTCGGCGAAGGCGCCCAGTGCATGACCTGCCACAACTCCCGCAACGGGGCGAAGGCCTGGAACCTGCCGGATCCGAGGGGCTACTCGGCGCCGCACACGGCCAGCCAGGCGGACGTGATCATGGGGAAGAACGCGTTCTTCGTCCCGCCGGCGGAAGCGACGATCTCACCGCATGCGACGTTCATCGGCGACTCGTGCGTGACATGCCACGTACGGTTCAACAAGACGAGCCACACCTTCAAGGCGCAGAAGGACGTCTGCGCACGCTGCCATGGCGCGGATGTCACGGCGGCACGTGTCCAGGAAGGCGTCGAGACACAATTGCATGAGGTCGAAGCCGCTATCGTGGCAAAGATCATGGCGCGGCGCGCCACCATCGCCAAGATCATCGATTGGAATCCGAAGACCGACGCCTACACGCAGAATGTCGCCGTGAACGGAGCGCAGATCACCGAGATGCATCTCACCGAGATCCACGGCCAGATCGGGCTGCGGTTTGGGGCCGGCGGCCGCGAGTTCTACAGTCAGATCGGCAGCGTGATGGATGCCTCGGGGAAGCCGGTGCTGGCGACCGCGGACATCGTCATCCGCGCCGCCTGGAACTGGTTCCTCGTCGAGGGCGACGACAGCTTCGGCGTGCACAATCCGCGGTTTGCGCGGACCGTGCTCCTGGCCACGCTCGAGGCGCTCAAATAAAGCCTCCGAGGCGCCGGCGGGACCTCCGAAGGGGCGGCGCAGGCCGCCCCTTCGTGCTGAGCGCAGAATCCGACCGCCGCCCGATGGTCGGAGGCCTATGCCGTGACCTATCGTGGAAGAGGAGCAGATACGATGCCGCGCCGGTCGATCGACCGCCTCGCCGAGCCCGTCCGCTGCCCCTGGTGCGGGTCAGGATTCACCTCCCGCAGCCGCGGGCGGGAGGCCTGGTTCTGCCACAGCTGCTGGAGGGTCTTCCGCGACGTGCCCGACCTCGGTTATGATTTCGTTGCGGACGGCTGGAGTAAGCCTCTGGGGCTGCTCCAGGGCACGGGCGAGCTGATCACGGTTCGCCTGCCGCACGGATTCGTAGGGGTGTGCATGATCGGCGTGGAAGGGGTTCCGCGGCGGCGCAATCCAGCACGCAGGGAGGTGGTCAGTCGATGAAGTGGGTCAACGTCATCCTTGGGCTGTGGGTTCTCGTCTCACCGTTCATCCTCACGGCTGCCAGCAGCTTGAAGTGGAGCAATGTCGTCGTCGGCATCGTGATCGCCGTGGTGGCCTACATGGCCACGAGCGCAAAGACATAGCGAACTGAACGCGTTCCATTCTCCGCCGCGGAGAAACCCACGGAGGGCACCGACCGGTGCCCTCCGTGGCGTGTCTCTGCCCCGTTGCCTCGAATCTGCTAATGCATCCTCCGCTTTGCGGGCCGCAAGGACCGGGGCTTTGAGGCAATCATCTGAGAGACGGTCACGGCGTCCAATTCAC
>DATDEG010000284.1:0-9410 GCA_036523465.1 bacterium | reverse complement strand
GCGAAACGTTGGTGTGGTACGTGACCGCCCGCGGCTCCACGCAGAAGCGATGTCCCTGCCTGCGCAGCGTCCAATGGAGGATCGTCTCGATCCGCATCATGTCCTCGAGCTCCGGCCCGCACGAGAGGAGGATCTCCCGCTTGTACGCGCTGTTGTGACCCGGCACGTCGGCCACTTCGCCCCCGGCGTGCTCCACCCAGGGCCCGTAGTCCAGGAAGAGGTTGGCCCAGCTGATGATGCCGGCCGGATCCGCGTTGCGCATCGTTGGACCCACCACCGCCCAGGGCCCGCGGTGCGCCGCGATGAGCGCCTCCGCCCACTGGGGGACCGGGAACGCGTGGCTCTCCGTGATCGCCACGATGGGAGCAGTGGCCCGGCGCACGCCTGCGGTTCGGGGAGTGGCCATGGCCTTGAACGGACCGACCTCCACGATCTGCACGCGCGAGAATCCTTCCAGCTCCGCGGGATCGGCGGCGAGGATCTGCACCGACGGCGCGGCGATGATCACCTCGAGCTGCTCCCGTACGGTCTGTGCGCGCAGACACCGGATGAGCGCGCGCACAGTCTCAAATCGCTCGGTCGCCACGATGACGGACATCGCCGGGAGACGGTTCACAGCCGATCTATCCTCCACAGCCGTCATGATCTCGCCCCGCTCAACGAGCGTGCCACGGACTGCGACGGCGTGGCCACACCCAGACGTTCGAGCTCGGCGAGCCGCACCGGTCGCCTGAGATCGGCGGATGCCTGCGCGGCGAGGATCACTTCGAGCGCGCGCCGGCCGTCCTGCAGGGTCGGCTGGATCGGTTGTCGCCGGTGGGCCGCTTCGAGGAAGCGGCGCCACTCTTCCCGGTAGGACGCGAGATAGGCGCCCCCCTCCCGCATCGCGGCCGGAACTGCGGCCAGACCGCTGATGACAGCGGGCAGCCGCCGCAGCCGCACCCCGAGATCCCCGGGGTGCTCGTCCCGCCCCAGAAGCTGCAACCCGTCGAAGCGGAGGCAATCGACCTGGAGGCGGCCGCGCTCACCGTAGATGTCCAGGTAACAGACATTGCCGGTTCCCCACGAGAACTCCGAACTGACGAGCGTCCCATCGGCGAGGCGCCCGGTCACCGTCGCCGTTTCCTCCCGCCAGCGGCCCGTGCGGGTCGTGGCGAACACCTCGTCAACCTCGGTATCTAATACGTAGCGCCACAGATCGTACATGTGGACGGCCTGCTCACATAGAACCCCGCCCCCTTCGGCCCGCTGCTCCCGCCAAGCCGGAATGGTTGGGTGGTAGCTGGCCAGAACCGTGTTGGCCATGAGGATGGATCCCAGCACTCCGCTTCGACAGATCTCGCGCGCCTGCCGGACGAGGCGGTGCCACCGGAGATTGAGGCCGACCATCGCGGTCCGGTCAGCGGACTGGGCACGGGCGATGAGCCGGTCGCACTCCTCCAGGGATGCGGCCAGCGGTTTCTCGATGAGGAGATGCTTGCCGGCGTCCAGGGCGGCCAGTCCGATCTCCGCGTGCGTTGTCAGCGGCGTGCAGACTGCGACCGCGTCGATGGCGGGATCACCGAGGAGGGCCCGGAAGTCGGTGTGCCGCGACGGGAGATGAAACCGGTCTGCCACCCTGTTCAGCCGTATCTCATCCACGTCGGCAACGGCGATGACCTCGGCCTCGGGCAGGCGCCGTAGAGCCGGCAGGTGACGGTACTCCGTCACCCACCCGCAGCCCACGATCCCGACGCGGACCCTACCGCCCATGAACCACCTCCTCGTGAGATCGGTCCCCGGGGATCGCTGTGAACGGACGCCGGACCACAGTCTCCAGACGTCGCCGCGCAACCCGGGGCACATTGCGGACACTCAGATACCACGGAAACATGGTGGTGAAGATCATCCCGAACAACCGCCGGGTGCCCAGGTAGTAGGCATCGACCCGTTCCAGCGCATACATATCGCTGCGGGCGTGCACCAGGCCGAGCCGGTCCGAGCAGGCGCAGTCGAAGTGCTCCGCGACCACCCGCCGGCTCTCCCGGTCGGCTGCGCCGTACGGATAGGCGAAGCACCGCACCGGCGCACCGAGGGCATCCTCGATGCGCGTCTTCGAATCCAAGATCTCCTCCCGCACTTGAGGAGGGGGGAGCGTGCTGAGATTGGGGTGGGTCAGCGTGTGAGCGCCGAATGTCAGGCCTGCCTGATGCATGGCGCGGATCTCGCCCCAGCTGAGCATCGGACGGCCGTTCATCGACGGCAGCCTGTCGTTCGCGCCTGTCCTCCCCCGCCCCACGGCCAGGAAGACCGTCGCGGTGAGGCCCCACCGGAGCAACTGGGGAAACGCGACGTCGTGTACGCTGCGGTACCCATCGTCGAACGTCAGTCCGAACGCGCGGCGAGGAAAGGATCCTCCACTGCGCAGGCGGCCGGCAGTCTCACCCATCCCGAGTGTGTGCGCGTCGAGCCCGGCCAGCGTCTCGATCCCTTCGGCGAACCTGGGAGGAGAACAGGCGATCGCCGACCGATCGACGTCATCGAGCGCATGGAAGGTGAGGATGGGCAGCCGGCCGGTCATCGCAGTCTGCTCCACCGGGATCAGGCGACCTATGTGCGGACGAGATGAAACGGAAGGATCTTGCCGGCCCGCGTGGCCTCGGGCCACCGGCGCTGCACGCGTACGGTGTTGAGCCGCTGCCAGATGTCCGCTGCCATGCCGTCCTTTCCAAGTTCACCCAGGAGGAGCTGGCGCGCACTCTCTTCGTCGACCGTTCCGATCCGCGGGCTGATCACGAGGAGCAGCCGGGTAATGCCGTCCCGGCCCTCCGTCTCGAGAATCTGGTAATCCGTACTCGTCCCACCGAACCGCGCCGGAAGGGTGTGTTCGAGGATGTTCAGCAGGTCGGTCTGGACGAATGTCAGGCCCTCTCCCGTGAGCTTCTCGAAGCTGCGGATCCCCGCCGCATGCTGACGCAGGCCCACCGCTTCCAGCGCGCAGCCACAGGACCGCTGCTCCATGATCCCATAGTCGCCGCTCTCGACGTTGAGGAGCACCTTCGGCGCCGTGGGCAAGAGGGAGGTAAAGAGGAAAGCGTCAACCGTCGGGCTGAACCGGCCGACCTCACGCGCGCGCTGGAGCACGGCGTACGAATCCGTGAAGAGATGGATGTCGTCCGAGTGGTGGGGATTGGCGCAGCTGTACCCGAGGATCCCCCCTTCGGTGAACGCGTACCGGACCACGACACGCGCTCCCGAGGCGTGGACGATGCGCTGCCGGGTCTCCGTGAACGGCTCTCCCATGGTGACGAAGCAGACATGCCGGAGGGGCACCCCCGCCTCCAGGGCGGTGGCGGCGATGCGAACCGCTGAGCTGGCGTAGGTCGTGACGCACAGTGACCGCCCCTCCGCGAGGCGCCGCTCCAACCAGCGCACCATCGCGAGCGGATCGCGGACGTCCAGATATATAGGAGGCGGCAGCCGGGTGCCGGTCAGGCTGGTGAGCGCCGCCACGTAGTACCCGGCGCCCTTGATCTTGGGTTGCAGGGTCCGCAGCAAGTAGAACCACGCGAGCGATTCCCCGCCCGCGGCCGCGTAGCGCAGCATCTCGGTGAGTCCGTACTGGAACCAAATGACGTGCTCGAACTGCGCCAAGCCGTGGGCGTCGAGGGTGAGCGTGATGTTCGCCGCCTGGTCGCGGATGAAGGCCAGGTCGAACTTCACCGGGGTGCCCGTACTCCGTGTTCCGCCGGTGCGTGCCTCGAAGTGCGGCGAGATGGTCGGATTGTCGAAGTCTCCCTCGGTGAAGAAGAACCGCCGGCTTCCACGCACGACTTCCTTTCGCCCTTTGAACTCATCGTAGGTCAGGTAGACGCCCGAGGCGATCAGCCGCCTGAGAGCGCCCTCCAAACCGTCTTCCGCGACCAGTCTCGCCAGATCACCGAACTCGCAGCCGGCAGCATCCAGCAGCGCGCGGTACGGGCTGCGCGGGCGAGCGTAGATCAGACGATCGACGAACTCCAGGAAGCGCTCCTCGCGCGCGGCCAGGCGGCCTCTCACCGTAGCCGCCGCCTCTTCTCGCCCCTCGTGCCCACGCAGGAAGCGAGGGAGGGCCCGCGACAACCGGGCCAGCCGCGCGACGTCGCCCGAAGTCTGACGCAGTGCGGCTCGGACGGTCATTCGCGGTGGCGCCGCCGCGCCGCGAGCGTCGAGTAGACCGGCGTATGCCGGCCGGGGAGGCGGTCCCCCGGAGGAGTCGCGTGATCCGACTGGTCCTGCGGTGGGACGGGAGACGCGGGCGCCGTCCGATCCTGGCCCTTCTCGCTCCCGTTCGACGGCACGATCTCCTCCAGGTACTCCTGCTCGGCGTTCACGCTCCAGAGATCACGGCGCTGATTCAGCACGATGTTGCGCGCGGCGAGTATCCCGGTCAGCATGGCATGGTCTTGATTGTTGTAGCGGTGCAGACCGTTGCGGCCGACGGTCTGGAGGTTTTCGAGGCGGTCGACGTACCTGCGGATGACCTCCAGGTGATCGCGGTAACGCTCATCGTACACGGGATAGGCCTTCGGGACGCGCACGACGCGGCCGTCCTCCACATCGCCGGGCCGGATGAGCTCGATCTGTTCCATCTCGCGCGTGCCAAGCGCGATGAGATCATCGTCGGCCATCGTCCATAGGTCATCGCCTTCCGTGCAGAAATACTCGAGGCCAAGCCCGGTCTTGGACTGGTCGGGCACCATCTCCGGGCTCCAGTTCTTGAAGTTCTGGATGCGCCCGACCCTGACGTCGGGATCGTGGACGTAGATCCAGTTGTCCGGAAAGACGGACGGCCGGTTGACGATGAGACAGACGGTGAGGAAGTCCCGGTAGCTGAGTCTCTCCGCTGCCTCCAGGATCTCCACGGGTGGCGGCGGGGTGAGTTTCCTCACAAGGTCGGTGATGGCCAGGCTCGAGATGAACTGCGCCCCTCTGACCGTTTCCGTACGACCGTTGTCTCCGATGACCACGTGATCGATCCGGTTGCCCGTTCGGGCGACGCTCAGCACAGGAGTACTCAGACGGACGACCCCGCCCCGGTCCTCCACGGCGTGCATCACCGCGTTCCACATCATCCCCGGGCCGCGTCGCGGATATTGGAACTCGGTGACGAGGGACTTGATGTTCGTCTTGGGCTTGATGAACATGCTCAGCACGGCCGTCTTCAAGGACAGGCCTTTGATCCGTTGCGCCGCCCACTCGGCGCGCAGCGTCGAGCAGGGAATCCCCCACACCTTCTCCGTGTACGCTTTGAAGAACATCAGGTACAGCCGCCGTCCGAACCGGTTGGTCACCCACTCTTCGAAGGTGTGCTCCTGCCGGTAGGGCCAGGCCTTCCACCGCAGGTAACTGAGGATGATCAAGGTCGCCTGTACGGCGCCGAGGCCGGCGAGGGCATTGAGCGGTTTCAGCGGATAGTCGAAGAAACGGCGCCGGTAGTAGATCCGTGAGAGCCTCGGCCGTTGGAGAAAGTCCATCCCGAGGATCTCCTGCCATAACTCTGCCACCTCAGCGGACTTCGTGAAGAACCGGTGCCCGCCAAGATCGAAGGCGAATCCTTTGTACTCCTCGGTGCGCGCCAGCCCTCCGGGCTGAGGCAACGCCTCCAGAATGACAGGACGGTGTCCCAGCCGGGTCAACTCGTACCCCGCGGTCAGGCCGGCGGGCCCTCCGCCGAGGATGACGACCTGCTGCTCAGGGTCGGAGGAGCGGTGAGGATCGGTCATCCGTCCAGCTCACCCAGATCACGCATAGCCGGGGCTCCGGGGCTGTCCAGTGAAGGGACGATCCGCCAGCCCAGCACGTACCGGAGTCCGCCGAGCACGAATCCGGCGCCGCTGTAGGCATAGCTGAACCAGTGCCAGGCGACGGCGCGCAGGGCGAACCAGCGGCCGCGCTTCTCTAAGAAGAATCTGTAAAGCGGCAGATTCAACGCCAGCAGGGCGATCGCGGCACCACCGCTGAGCGCGAGCCAGTCGGGTTGCATCAGCGCTGCGATCGAGGCCGCCAGCAGCACGAAGACCAGCGCGACGCTGATGCGGTACGGCACCCGGAGGTTGAGATCGTTGATCATGCGCCGGTCGCGCAGCATCAACTCCGTCCACGGGACGGCGCGGGCGAACACATCGGTCATGAGCAGGGACCAGGCGTCCCAGGACTTCAGGTGCTTCACCTGCAGAGCTTTGGCCAGCCGGATCCGGTGGCCCGCCCGCTGAAGCCGGGACCCGAACTCGACGTCCTCCATCGCCGGGCGCGGGATACGCTCATCGAAACCGCCCAGACTCACGAACAACGACCGGCGGATCGCGCCGCATGCCCCCCAGAAGGTCGAGGCCTCGACCCGACCCTCCTGATGGACGAAGTGGTGCAAGAGGTTCTTATACTGGGAGAGGAAGTTGCGCGCCTCGGGGTCGTCATCATACGACCCGATGACCGCGCCCAGGTCGGGATCGCCCTCGAACAACGCCGAAATCCGGCCGAAGAAGCCCGGCGGGACCAGGACGTCCGCGTCGACGAAGACGATGATGTCCCCACGGGCATGCGTGGCGCCGAGGTTCCGTGCGAAGGCCGGGCCGCGCCGTTCCACCACGTGCAGGACGCGTGCGCCCAGCCGTCTGGCCTGTTCGGCGGCTTCCATGCTCCCATCGGCCACAACGATCAACTCATCGGGCAAAGGAGTTGTCCGCAGCAGGCTGCGCAGGGTGCGGGCGAGCGTTTCGCCGCCGTTATGGGCAGGGACAATCGCGGAAATGCTCACGGCCTCGCCCTGAGAAACACAGAAACACCCCTCCAGCCCCGCACCCCGGGGCGAGAACCAGCCGGATGGGAGATTGGGAATATCTCATCTTGGCGGGCCACTAGAACGCCTGTCTATCGTTCAGAGGGGTGATTTCGCCTCCCCGAAAGACAGGCGCGAACGGACGCGGGGTGCCGCGGCCCGCGCTTCCCGGGCTGCCCGCCTGGCCTGGCGTATCGGCTCCGGGGTCCTCGCCCGCCCGGCCAGAGCCAGGACGACGACTAACGCGGTCGCCGCATCCGTCCGCCATGCCGCGTGCACGGCGATGGGGTGGGCATCCCGCCTCGTACGGACCCAGTAGCCCACGACGTTTCCGCCGAGCAGGAGCGGGCTGACGGCCCGGACTTCGCCTGCGGGTAATGCGCCCTCGGCCACGAGCGGGCGCATCGTCACGCCCACGGTAGGGACGTCGAGTACCGCGCCGAGGTGGAGGGCCAGGCCGGCCTGCCGCGGATGGTCGCGGCCCGTCGCGTTGACCAGCAGCACCTCCGGTCGCTCCCGCAGCCGCCGGACCGCGGCCTCCATCAACGGTCCTTCGCGCAGCGCGAGGAGTCCGGGCTCGTAGGGCGCGCCCGCCGGACCGGCCACGGCGGCAGTCTCAACGACCTCCCCTCCGGAAAGGAGCGACGCGCCCGCCCATCCCAGGTCACCGGCGCGGCCGCGGCCCACCTTGCCACGCGCGAAGCAGACAAAACATCCTCCGACCGCAGCGATCGGGGTGAGTGGAGTCCACGGCGGAGGTTGTCGCGACGCGAGATCGTGCTGGAGCGCTTCCAATTCCTCGGGCGTCGCCGGCCAGCGGGTGGTCGCGGTCACACGAGTCGCGCGTCCACGCGCTCGGCGGAGATCTCGATCAGCGCCCCACCGGTCCGCCCATCGCCCATGGTGCAGTTGACGACGACCGTCTCTCCGACCCGGGCGATGCCGGGCGATTCGTGGACGTGGCCGCAGGTGATCACCCGGGGCCGAAGGCGTGTCAAGAGGGTGAGGACGTGCTGCGAACCGATGTGGCGGCCGGTGGACACGCGGTCCAGCGTTCCGAGCGGAGGCTCATGCACCACGAGGACGTCGACGCCGCGGTCAGCCTTCGGTCCGCCGAAGCTGATCCCGTCGATCAGGAGCGGTTCCGTCCCCTCGAGACCACCGCCACGGGCTATCCCGGCGATCGCGGACGCCGCGTCCATGTTGCCCGGAACGGCCAAGACGCGGACAGGAAGAGAGGTCAGCAGGTTCAAGGCGTCCTCGCCAAACCCCATGTGGGTGAGATCCCCAGGGAGCACGACGACGCCGGGAGCGTGCTCGGTCACCAGGGACTTGACGCGGGCAATCCGCTCGGGCCGGCCGTGAAGATCCGCGCAGGCCAAGATCCGCATGGGCGCAGGGGCATTCTCTACCGGCGGGAGCCAGCCGTCAAGCGGTCCGGACAGGATATCGACGGCTCCTCAAGAACGATAGGTGAATTCGCAGGCGTCGCGCGGAGGCGTTCACATGTTCCTCGGGCATTTTGCGGTGGCGATGGGAGCGAAGAAAGTCGCCCCCCAGGCGTCCTTGGGCACCATGGTGCTCGCGGCGCAGTTCGCTGATCTGCTCTGGCCGGTGCTTCTCCTCCTCGGGATCGAACACGTCCGCATCGCGCCCGGGATCATGGCGGCCAATCCCCTGGACTTCACCGACTACCCGATCTCCCACAGCCTGGCCACGCTCGCCGGGTGGGGGATCCTCATCGGCGGTCTCTATTGGATCATCCGCCGCCGCGCCTGGGCCGCGTGGCTCGCCGGTACCGTCGTCGTCAGCCACTGGGTGCTGGACCTCGTCGTCCACCGGCCCGACCTCCCGCTCGTACCCGGAGGAAGCCTCCGCCTTGGTCTGGGCCTGTGGAATTCCGTCCCGGCAACACTTGCGGTCGAACTCGGCCTATTCATCATCGGCATCGTCGTGTATCTGAAGGCGACCTCGGCCAGAGACGCCGTCGGACGATACGCGTTCTGGACGTTCGTGGCGTCGCTCTTCCTGATCTACCTGGCCTCATCGTTCGGCCCGCCCCCGCCAAGTGTGAAGGCTCTGGCCACGACCGGTCTCGGTCTGTGGCTGTGGGTCCTTTGGGGATACTGGATCGATCGCCACCGCGAACCCGGCCGGATCATGCGCATCGCGCGGTAAACGGCCGAGGGTCTACGCCGTTGCGACGTGCGGCCTTACGCATGTCACGCGGATCCCATCTCGCGAGGAAGCCGGCGCCCCGGAGCGAATCCCCCGAGCACCTGGGAGGCGGCCATGAAGAGAATATGATATCGTCCGCGTCGTCGCGTTGGAGAACACTACCAACGTTCCGGTCTTCATGGCGGGAGCGAGCAGGGGCGCGTTTGCAGTCGTGGCCAACAACATGCTGGGCAGCGGGATCCTCCTCTCCAGTTCGGTGACGGTAGGCGTGGTCGTCGGAGGATGTCCCGGGCCGATAACCGACGGTTTCACGTATGTCGTTTCCGACGGGAAAGGCGGGATCACCGCGTCGTTCGTCGTCGTCAACGTGCCTTGAGCGAGGGTGGGTAGAATCACCCTTAGAGGCTCAGCCTCAAACCCACGCGCAAAGGAGTCG
>DATDEG010000283.1:0-1623 GCA_036523465.1 bacterium | reverse complement strand
ACGGCGGAGCAGAGCTCGACAAGGTCACCGCGCTGCTTGTCACCGAGGCGCTGTCGGCCGGTTCGTTTGGTGTAACCTGCTCCGCGCACGTCGGGATCGGCATGGAACCCATCGTGTACTTCGGGACGCCGGCTCAGCGGGTAGGTTACCTGCCGAAGATGGTCCGCGGGGAGCTCATCGGAGCCTACGCGCTCACCGAGCCGACCGCGGGCTCGGATGCGATGTCCATCCGCACGAAGGCGGTGCGCTCGCTGGACGGCGCGGCGTGGCTCCTCACGGGAACGAAGCAGTTCATCACCAACGCCGCCTTCGCCGACGTCTTCACCGTGTTCGCGAAGGTCGACGGCGAGAAGCACACGGCCTTTCTCGTGGACCGGGACACGGACGGGTTCGCCGTCGGCGAGGAAGAGCACAAGATGGGCATCATCGGCTCGTCCACGGCGCCGCTGGTCCTGGAGAACGCCCGGATCCCGGCGGATCAGCTGCTCGGGGAGATCGGCCAGGGCTTCAAAGTCGCGGTGAATATCCTCAACATGGGCCGGTTCAAGCTGGCCGCCGGCGTGGTCGGGGCGGCCAAGCACGTCCTGCGCACGAGCCTGCAGTACGCGGGTGACCGCCGGCAGTTCGGCAAGCCGCTCACCGCGTTCGGGCTGATCAAGCAGAAGCTCGCGGAGATGGCCGTGCGCATCTACGTCGCGGAGAGCATGGCCTACCGCACCGGCGGGATGGTCGATGGAGCCCTCGGGGGCGTGCACGGTGACCCCGAGGCCGCGATGCGGGCGCTCGAGGAGTACGCGGTGGAGTGCGCTATCAACAAGGTCTACGCGTCCGAGGTCCTGGACTACGTCGTGGACGAGAACGTCCAGATCCACGGCGGCTACGGATTCATCGAAGAGTACTCCGCCGCGCGCGCGTACCGCGACTCACGCATCAACCGGCTCTTCGAGGGGACGAACGAGATCAACCGGATGCTCACCACGGGGATGCTGCTCCGCCGGGCGCAGCGCGGGCGCCTGAACCTGATCCCGGCGGCGCTCGCCGTCGTGCAGGAACTCACGTCGCCGTCACTGGGTGAGGACGCCGGGACCGGGGTCCTCGCCGATGAAGCGCGGATCGTCCGGATGGTGAAGAAGGCGGCGCTGTTCGCCGCGGGCGTCGCCGTACAGAAGTACCTGGAAACCATCGAAGAACAGCAAGAAGTGCTCGCCGCGATCGCCGACCTCGTCAGCGAAACGTTCGCGATGGAGAGCGGTTTGCTCCGCGCCCAGCGGGCGGTCCAGCGCCAGGGAGAAAACGCCGCCGCCCTCAAGGTCGCGATGATCCGGACCTACATCAACGATGCTGTGGCCCGGGTTGACGCCACGGCGAAGACGGTGCTCGGCGCGGTGGAGGAAGGGGATACCCTGCGCACGGAACTGGCCGGGCTCCGGCGGCTGCTCAGATACACCCCGGTCAACACGGTGGCCCTCCGCCGGCAGATCGCCGACGCGCAGATCGCCGCGGGTCGTTACATGTGCTGACGCTCGCGGAATGGTCCGAGGGGGACGGCACGCGTGCGTCCCCCTGCGTTTGACACGAGGGGAACGACGATGGTGATCGCAATCGAAGGGCGACCCTGGCTGC
>DATDEG010000282.1:0-2509 GCA_036523465.1 bacterium | reverse complement strand
GGAAGGAGCCTCCCGATGACACCCGTGCTGGCGACGAGCACGAATCCCTCGGCGATCCCGAGCGCTTTCGCCGTCAGCGCGACCATCTCACGCGCGTCGGAGAGGCCTTGCGCTCCCGTGCACGCGTTGGCGTTGCCGCTGTTGATGACGACCGCCTGGGCCGCGCCCGACTGAATCGTTTCCATGCTGACGAGAACGGGGGCGGCCCGAACAGCGTTGGTGGTGAACACGGCGGCGGCGGAGGCGAGCGAGTCCGAGACGACGAGGGCGAGGTCCGGACGCGACTCCTTGAGCCCGCTGTGGATGCCGGCCGCGCGATAACCCTGCGCCGCGGTCACGCCGCCTTCAACCAGCACGAACGTCGCCTCAGTTACCATTGAATGCCCCTCAACGTTTCCTCAACAGGGTCCGGACCGAGTTCAGTTGACCGACGCGGGTCCCCGAACACTCGACCCCGACCCGCCTCAGGGATAGAGTCCCGGCACACGCAGCCCCATCGTCTCCGGGAAGCCGAACATCACGTTCATGTTCTGCACGGCCTGGCCGCTCGCGCCTTTGACCAGGTTGTCCAGTGCCGCCATGGCGATGACGATCCCGTTCCTCCGGTCCACCCGTGCGGCGACGTCGCAGAAGTTGCTGCCCGTCGTCGCCTTCGTCTGGGGGAGCTCACCGTCGAGAACGCGGATGAACGGCTCGCCGGCATAGGCCTCGCGCAGGATCGCCGTGGCCTCGTCGGTGGTCATGGCGCGGGCCAACGGCAGGTACGCCGTCGCCAGGATCCCCCGGGTCATCGGGATGAGGTGAGGAGTGAACGTGACCGGCGCCGCCGCCCCGAGCTGCGCCTCCAGCTCTTGCTCGATCTCCGGAGTGTGCCGGTGTGCGGCGACGTTGTAGGGCTTCACGTTCTCGTTTACTTCCGAGAAATGAGTCCCCAACGACACCCCGCGGCCGGCGCCGGAGACGCCTGACTTTGCGTCGACGATGAGCCCCCGGGCGCTGACCGCACCGCTCTGCAGCAGTGGGAGCATCGCCAATAGGGCCGCGGTCGGGTAGCATCCGGGGTTGCCGACGATAACCGCGCTCCGGATCTCGCTTCTGTGGAACTCCGTCAAGCCGTACGCGGCGACGTCCAGGAGATCAGGTGACGCATGCGCGCTCTTGTACCACTGCTCATACGTCGCCGGCTCTCTGAAGCGGAAGTCTGCGCCGAGGTCGATGATCCGGGCTTGGGAGACGATCGCCGGGGCAAGCTCCATGGCCCGGCCGTTCGGCAGCGCGATGAAGGCGAGATCCGAGTCCGCAGCCACCCGCTCGAGGTCGAGCACGGCCGTCGTGAGGTCGGTGAACGAGCGCAGGTTCGGATACAGGGCGGCCATCGCCTCGCCCGCTTTGCTCTCCGCGGTGAGATGAACGAGTTCGACCTCGGGATGCCCGGCCAGCAGCCTGGCCAGCTCGCCTCCGCTGTATCCCGACGCCCCGATGATGCTGACTCTGATGGCCACATCCGCCTCCACGATCCGTCGGGCTCCGAAGCCCCTGGTTCCGGCGCCCAAGGCGTGTGCATAATCATACCAGTCCCGGGCATAAACATGCAAGGCGTCTGGGACGGGCTCGGGGACCGGGTCGGGATGACGAATGGATTACGAGCCGGACTCCGAGATCGCGAGGGGTTCGATGGAGAGCGGCGGTGGGTCACCGGCCAGGATCTCGGCGATCAGCCGGGCCGTGTCGAGCGAGGTCACACACGGGATGCGCCGGGCCAAGGCGCGGCGGCGCAGGGAGAAGCCGGGCCGCGACGGGTCGCGTCCCCGGGTGGGCGTGTTGATGACGAGTGCCACCCCTTCGCCCTCCACGGCCCTGAGCGCCTCCACGCGCTCGACCTCCACTCCGGCGCCCTCCAGCGCGGAGGCGGTCTCGCCCGTCGCCATGATCCGAAAGCCGAGGCGAGCGAACGCGGCGAGGATGGGGATCGCGTCCGCTTTGTCGCGATCGGCGACGGACGCGAGCACAGTGCGCCCGTGCAGGGTCCCCCCCGCAGCCAGAAGGGCCTTGTACAGCGCCGCAGCAAAGTCCGGCCCGATGCCCATCACTTCGCCCGTCGACCTCATCTCCGGACCGATGGCGGCTTCCGCGGCGTGGAGCTTCTCCATGGAGAAGACGGGTGCTTTGACGGCGATGCGGGACAGCGCCTGCGGGCGGTGGGTCCCGGGGAAGCCCAACTCCGCAAATGTGTCGCCGAGCATGACGCGCGTCGCGATTTGGACGAGCGGTACCCCGACGGCCTTGCTCACGAACGGGACGGTGCGGCTGCTGCGGAGGTTCGCCTCCAGAACGTACACCCGCCCACCGTGGACGACAAACTGGAGATTCAGGAACCCGCGCACGGTCAGCGCCCGGGCAAGTACAGTCGTGGTCTCGACGACACGGTCTTCCACCGCGTCGGAGAGAGAGCGGGCCGGCAGGATGGCGATGCTGTCTCCGGAGTGGATCCCCGCCCGCTCGATGTGCT
>DATDEG010000281.1:0-2858 GCA_036523465.1 bacterium | reverse complement strand
CTAGCCTGGATTTCCACGGACCCGAATTCGCCTAAGTTTCGGGCTCATCGCGGCTCAGTGTCTCACGTCGTCAATCGCAGCCGCACGTCGTTCCACCAGGGCACCGGGACGGGCGTATTGAGCCGGCCCGAGGCGAGCACGATGGGCAGATGGGCGCGGCGATGGAACTGCACGATCACCTCGGTCGGGGTCACCTCCACCGTCGCGGGCATATCGATGAGATCGCGGAAGATCTGGCGGGCCTGGGCGTCCGCGTAGCCCCGCATCGTGCGGGCGAGGAGGCGGTAGAGGCCACTGGCAATCACCAATAGGGCCATGTCGAAGTCCACCTTGAGGCCCACGGCGGACGACAGCGCGTCCAGGTGGAAGAAGCGCACGGCGTCGGACAGCGCGTTCTCGATGAGCATGCGCTGGGCGTAGCGCGTGATCACCGCCGCGGCCCCCCGCCGATCGTTCGTCAGGAGGATCGTTGCCTCGTCGTGGCCCAGATCCTCAATGAACATCTGCCGGAAGGTATGGTCCTTCACCAACTCAACGGGCTGCTCGAACACGCGGGGGAACCGGTACTTCCGGGTCGGCATCTCCAATTCGACGGTGCGCCACGCGGACCGTGGGACGAGCGCGATGTCCTTGCGCAGCCGGGGGGACCGGCGGCGCAGGGTGATGAACGTGATCCCCAGGGCATCCAACCGCCCCAAGTTGGGATAGGTCGTCAAGCGGGAGTCGAAGACCAAGTGCTCGGGCAGGGTCCCATGCGTGCGTTTCCAGAAGTCAATGAAGCGGAAGATCTCCTCCGCCTCTTCGCCCTTGCGCAGATCGGCGTTGGCGTAGCAGAAGGCGCGCCCCTCGGCATCCTGGGCCAAGAAGGTGAGCACGCTCTTCTGGCTCCGGCTGCGCATCGACACGTAGTGGCGCTCGATCACGGGATGCTCGCCGTAGTAGGGGACGGAATGGAAATCGAGATTGAAGGAGCGGCCGGTAAACAGGTGGTCCCCCGCGACGGGCTGCTGCCAGGCGGCCAAGAGCTTGGTGGTCATCGCGTGATCGATCCGCGAAGAGTACTCCGCGAGGTAGCTCCGCTTGGGGATGGCGTTGAGTCCGGCGAAGAGCGCCAAGCCCTCATCGGCCACGAAGGCCATGATGTGACTCTTGTGCTCGATCGACCAGAGCTTGAGGGCCAGGGCCGCCCGCAGCGCGTGGGCGGCCGGAATCATCTTCGAGCCGGGCAGCCGCGCGGCCTGGGCCAGGTCGGTGAGGTGGAGCCGAATGAGCTCCGGGACGAACAGGAACAAGCCTCCGCAGCGGGTCTGGAACCGCCGGGGCACCAGCGAGAACGCGCGCGCATCGGCCACGGGCTCGACCGTCGGCTGGGCCCGGACCGGCCGTTCCTCGTCCAAGCGGCGGGGCAAGGCCGCGAACCCCTCGGCTTTCAGCACCTCCCGCACTGCCGTCGGGCTGAGCGCGAGCTGGCGCTCCTTGAGGGCCGCGCTGATCTCGTAGATTGAGTAGTTCCGCTTGCGCAGGGCGATGATGGACGCGCGGGCGGCGGACTTCTTGGGCTGGGCGCCCGGCCCGCGCCGCGGGGCGGCGAAGAACACGGGGGCGGTCTGGCGCCGGAAGTGATGGCACATGACATGGAAGGCCCCCCGCGAGTAGCCGAAGGCCCGGGCCACCTCGGCGACGGGCCGTTCGTCGACGTAGTAGGCGCGCAGGGCCTCATACTGGCGCTGCTTCGGCGAGGTGGCATGCAGGAAGAACCGCCGGCAGGCACTTAGGCTCTTCGGTGTACCGAAAGGCATACGACATGAGTACTACCTACCATCCTTTGGGCCAAGCAATAAATCGGCCCCCAACTGGTCGTTGGCCACTCCACGAGGGAGAACGACCATGGCCCACGACCCCCGAGCCACACGATGTCGCGTGGAACTGGTCATCAATATCTACGCTGAATCGACAGATCAGTGCAGAGATATGCTAAGCATCAGCCTGAGGACAGGCCGGCTCAATACGCCCGTCCCGGTGCCCTGGTGGAACGACGTGCGGCTGCGATTGACGACGTGAGACACTGAGCCGCGATGAGCCCGAAACTTAGGCGAATTCGGGTCCGTGGAAAT
Organism: bacterium; assembly: GCA_036523465.1. Classification (GTDB taxonomy): domain Bacteria; phylum Sysuimicrobiota; class Sysuimicrobiia; order Sysuimicrobiales; family Kaftiobacteriaceae; genus Kaftiobacterium. Next base: position 744 of record DATDEG010000281.1, on the reverse strand, counting down.
CCAGGCTAGGTGAAGAAGGAACATTCCGTCCCACAGGACGAAAAGGGCGCCGGGTACGCTCCCGGGGAGCGGAGAAGGCAACATGAACGCCCGCCGGCGGCGGTGGCCCCGTCCGTGGGCCCCGTCACCGTGACATAAGATGCCAGACTCGGACGCAGGCCGCCCCAGGAGCCGATGCCACAGCGCACATTAGCAGCCACCTCGCGGGTCGGGAGAGCCGGCCCGGCTGAGCTGTGCCTGCGGCTCCAGCGTCCGATAAGGAAGAGCGCTGTCTGTTCCCGGCGCTGGCGAAGGCGGGAGTCCCCGAAGCGGGCGGACCGGTCGCGGTCATGCTCGAGGAGCACGACCGGGGGCGGGCGCTGCTCCGGGTCATGGAGTCGGGGGCCGCGGCCGATCGGGCCCGGGCCGCGCGCGAGTACGTGGGGCTGCTCCGCGAGCACATCGACAAGGAGAACGGCGTGCTGTTCCCGCTCGCCGATGCGGTGCTGGACGACCCGGCCCGGGAGGGCTCGACTGCGAGTTGGAAGCGGTCGAGGGCGACCGGGGTCCACAGCATGCCGCTCGCCCGCGCCGAGGCGGAGCTCGATCGGCTCGCCGCGGCCCTCGGCTGAGCCGGGGACCCGCTCAGCGCTCGCGTCCCTCCGCGGGGAGGCGAGGCGGCGTGGGCGGCCGCTCCGGCCCCCACACCCGCTGGAAATACGAGTCGGCCAGCTGGAGCGCGCCGACCGGGTTGTGGGCGAGCAC
>DATDEG010000280.1:0-4563 GCA_036523465.1 bacterium | reverse complement strand
GACCTGGAGCGCCGTCTGCGGGCGTTCACCACGGAGCGGAGAGGTACCGAGCTCACGGCGATCATCAAAGCAGATGCCCCCGTCTCGCGGCGATTTCTCGAGCACCGCGGGTATCAGGAAGCCTATCGGCGGTTCGAGATGGAGCTCGACGTGTCCGCGTTCGATTGGACCAGGTACGAAGGCTGGCGGGCGCACCTTGGGGGGCTGCGGCTCTGCAGTATGGCGGAGCTGGGGTCGGATGGTGAGAGCTTTCGCAAGATGGCCGAGCTGTCAATGGCGCTGACGGGTGACGTCCCGCATCCCGAGGGCGCAGCGCAGTTCACGATGGAAGACTTTCAACAGTTCTCGCGGATGCCGGGATTTCGTCCTGAGGGGCTGTTCGTGGTCAAGGACGGCGAGCGGTTCGTGGGCCTCAGCGGAGTGATGACGCTGGAAGGCCGGCCGGCGTACACGTACTTCACCGGCGTCGACCGCGAATACCGCGGGCGCGGGCTGGCCACGCTCCTCAAGCTGGCGACCATCGAGTTCGTCCGGGGCCTGGGCCTCTCCGCGATGCGCACGAACAATGACACGCTGAACTACCCGATGGTGGCCGTGAACGAGAATCTCGGCTACCGGCGGCTCCCTGCCCGCGTCGCGATGAAGCGGTACCTCGCCCCCGGGTGATGCCTGTCGGGTCCGAGTTCTTTGCCCTTCGTTGGACCCGCGGAGGCTCTTCCGGTATAGTGTCTCGGGATGCCCATCCTCACTGTCAGCAATGTGACCAAGATCTATGCGGGCGAGCCGATCCTCCAGGGCGTCTCCTTTGCCATCGAGCCGAAGGAGAAGGTCGCCCTGGTCGGTCGCAACGGCACGGGCAAGACGACTCTGCTCCGCATCCTGGCCGGCCTGGATCACGCCGACGCCGGCGCGGTGAGCCAAATGCCGTGGGCGAGAATCGCCTACCTGCCACAGATCCCTGAAGCCGCCGGAGACCTTGCCGTGTGGGATCATGTCCTCTCGGGCGCCGCCGACATCAATGCGCTCGAAGCGCGGCTCCGCGATCTGGAAGCCCGCATGGCCATGCCCGAGATCCATGGGGATCCGGTGCAGCTTCATGACGTCCTCGACGAGTACGGCACCGTCCGTGGTCACTACGAACACGCCGAGGGATTCAATCTGCCCGTGCGTGCCGGGATGGTCCTGTCGGGGCTGGGGTTCACCGAGGCCGATCGGCAGAGACGGCTCGGGGACCTCAGCGGCGGCTGGCGGGTCCGGGCCGAGTTGGCGCGCGTGCTGCTGGCTGAGCCTGATCTGCTCCTGCTGGACGAACCCACGAACCACCTCGATCTATCCGCGCTGGAGTGGCTGGAGGAATACCTGCGCGCATTTCCCGGCGCCGCGCTCATCGTCAGCCACGACCGGTACCTGATCGACGCGGTGGCCGCCCGCACCCTGGAACTGGAAGAGACGAGCGTGACGGCGTATCCAGGCGCGTACTCCGCGTACGCGCGCCTCAAGGCCGAGCAGAACCGCCGGCAGCAGGAGCTCTACGAGCGCCAGGAGGAGGAGCGGGAGAAGCTCGAGGACTACATCCGCCGCTACAAGGCCGGGAACCGCGCGACGATGGCGAAGAGCCGCGAGAAGATGCTCGGCCGGCTCGAAGCCCGGGCAATCGACGCGCCGCGCGAAGGACGGAAGATGAAGGTCCAAGCCTCGGCGGGCGCCGCGTCGGGGAAGACCGTCGCTGCGCTGCGCGGGGTGAGCAAACGGTTCGGAGAGCTTGAAGTGCTGAGGGACCTCGATCTGCAGATCTTCCGCGGGGAGCGGATCGGCCTGCTGGGTCCGAACGGAGCCGGGAAGTCGACGCTCCTGCGCCTCCTCGCCGGCTTGGAGGAGCCGAGCGCCGGCCGTGTCACCCGCGGAGTGAGTGTGCGGGTCGCCTACTTCGCGCAAGAGCCGACGGCCGCGCTGGATCCCGAGCACTCTGTGCTGGAAGAGTTGCTCGGCGACCGGCAGCTCACGACGGAAGAGGCGCGGACGTATCTCGGCCGGTTCCTCTTCCGGGGCGACGACGTCTACAAGAAGGTCTCTATGCTCTCCGGGGGAGAGCGGCAGCGGCTCAGTCTAGCGAAGCTGCTCCTGGACGAACCCAACGCGCTCCTCCTCGACGAGCCGACCAACCACCTCGATATTCCGGCGCGCGAGGCACTGGAAGCGGCGCTGCGCGACTTCGCCGGGACGATCGTCGTCGCGACCCACGACCGCTATCTGCTGGAGCGCCTGGCCACGCGCATCCTGACGGTGCATGATCAAGGGATCAGCGACTTCCACGGGACCTACCACGAACTGCGTGCGCGGCGCGCACGGGACGCGGCCGTGAAGCCCGCCGCTGGGCGGCGGGTTGCTACGGCCGAACGGGCTCGGCGCGAGACGAGGCCGAGCGGACCCACCTTCGATCAGGTGGCCGGAGAGATCGCCGCCGCGGAACGCGCCCTCGAAGACGCGGGCCGGCAACTTTCGGACCCCGAGCTCTATCGCGATGCCGAGCGCGTGCGCGAGGCGCGCGCGCGTTACGATGCCGCGCAGCGGCGGCTGGACGCGCTCTACGGGCTCCTTGACACGGTGAGCGACGAGCCGTCGGTTCGGTAAGCGGATCGCGAAGGAGCGGTTGGATCTCGATGCGGCCGGTCGTGGGTCGTGTCTGCCACCGGCAGCCCCGCTTGGTTGACGCTCCCGGAGGCCGGTGATACAATCTGCTGCGTGCCCGAACGACCGGACGCAGGTTCGTTACGCCCGCGCGCAGGGCGGTGGTGAGTACGCAGGCGGCAGTGGAAGCGCTCGAACGTCTTCGCACCGCCGAGCACCGGGCGGTCGGCACGAACCAGACGGCGAAGGCTATCCGCCGGGGACGTGCGCAGCTCGTGTTCGTCGCCGCGGACGCCGATCGCCGGGTGGTCGACGAGGTGCTCGCGGCGGTGCGCGACGCCGGGTTGATCGTCATCGAGGTTCCCTCGATGCGCGATCTGGGCAGGGCGTGCGGTATCGCGGTCGGGGCGGCGGCGGCGGCGCTGTTGAGCCCGTCTGCCGGGGACGGGTAGCCCACCGCCTGATACACTATAATAGGCAAGGACAGAAACGCGTCAGGATACGCCGCGGAGAGACGGGAGCCTTCTCCAGAGCGAACTCGGGGTTGACCTGCTGGATCTGGTGGACGGTCGCCCTCATATGCGCCGCAGGACACCGACCTCCGGTGTCGCGTATGGCGCAGCGTAATTGAAGAGAGCTTCTGAGCAGCGATAACCCGGCGCGCTGAAGGCGCGTCGCGGCATCGCGCCCATCTCCCCGGCCCGTGGTGACGGGCGTGGGGTCAGTGCGTGCCGGAAATCAGATTCTTGAGCCGGTCGACGCGAGGAGTGGAGGACGAGAATGCCGACAATCAATCAGCTCGTGAGCCACGGGCGGCGGCCCCTGCGGGCGAAGACGAAGTCTCCGCACCTGCAGGCGAACCCGCAGAAGCGCGGGGTGTGCATCCAGGTCAAGACGATGACACCCAAGAAGCCGAACTCCGCCCTGCGGAAGATCGCCCGCGTCAGGCTGACGAACCAGCACGAGGTCACCACCTACATTCCCGGGATCGGCCACAACCTCCAGGAACACTCTGTCGTCCTCATCCGCGGCGGCCGCGTCCCTGATCTTCCCGGGATCCGGTATCACATCATCCGCGGGACGATCGATGCCGCGGGGGTGGCCGACCGGCGCCAGGGGCGCTCGAAGTACGGGGCCAAGCGGCCCAAGTAGAGGAGACGAGGAACCGCCATGCCGAGGAAGGGAGCCGTCGCACGACGCGAGACCATGCCGGACCCGGTGCACAACAGCGTCATGGTGCACCGGCTCGTGAACACGATCATGATGCGCGGGAAGAAGAACCTCGCCGAGCGGATCGTCTACGGCGCGTTCGACCAGGTGAAGGAGCGCAGCGGCGGCCAGGATCCCGTCAAGGTTCTGGACAAGGCGCTGCACAACGTGATGCCGGTCCTGGAGGTCCGCCCCCGGCGCGTCGGCGGCGCCACGTACCAGGTGCCGATCGAGGTGCGCCAGGAGCGGCGGGCGTCGTTGGGGCTGCGCTGGCTGGTGGACTATGCCCGGCAGCGCAAAGACAAGCGGACGATGACGGACAAGCTCGTCGCCGAGATCCTGGACGCGAGCAACGGAGCGGGCGGCGCGGTGAAGAAGCGAGAGGACACACACCGGATGGCCGAAGCCAATAAGGCCTTCGCCCACTATCGGTGGTAATCGCATGGGAGCGTTAATGGTCGCACCGGCAATCGCACTCGACAATCTACGGAACATCGGCATCGTCGCTCACATCGACGCGGGTAAGACGACGACGACGGAGCGCATCCTGTTCTATACCGGCCGCGTGCACCGTATCGGCGAGGTGGACGAGGGCTCCGCGACCATGGACTGGATGGTCCAGGAGCGCGAGCGCGGCATCACGATCACCTCCGCGGCGACGACCTGCGCCTGGCGGAACCACCGTATCAACATCATCGACACGCCCGGGCACGTCGACTTCACCGT
>DATDEG010000279.1:0-2149 GCA_036523465.1 bacterium | reverse complement strand
GCCAGGCAGAATCTCACCCGGCAGGAACAGCTCTTTAATGAAGGATTCATCTCTCGTTCCACGCTGGACCAGGCCCGCAGCCAATATGAGGTCGCCGCATCGCAATTGCGGGCGGCTCAAACGCGTCTCGCCCAGGTGCGCGCGGGCGGGTCGACCCAGGACGTGGACATCGCTCGGGCCCAACTGCGCCAGGCGGAAGCGCAGCTGGCCGATGCCCGGAACGGCAACCTGCAGGTACGTCTCCGTATCGAGCAGGCCGTGGCCGCGCGCGCCCAACGCGGACAAGCAGCGGCGAACCTCCGCCAAGCTCAGGACCAACTGGCCGAGACGCGGATCACCGCGCCGATCGACGGTGTCGTCGCCAAGCGGTCCGTGGCCGTCGGGCAGTCGGTCATCGGCAGCGCCACGGGCGGCACGCCCGTCCTCACCATCGCTCAGGTCACGCCGGTGCTGGCCAAGGTGCTCGTCGATGAGTCGGACATCGCCCAGCTCACCTCGCACAAGGAGGTGACGGTGGAGGTGACCGCCGACGCGCTGCCCGGCGTCACGCTGGCCGGCCGGATCGACCGCATCGCCCCGCAGTCCGTGGTCGAGCAGAACGTCACACGGTATCCGGTCGTGGTCGAGGTGGGCGACACACAGCACCTGCTCCGGCTGGGGATGACCGTCGATGTGGAGTTCATCCTGGCCCGCCGCACCGGTGTGCTGCTCGTGCCGCAGGAGGCGGTCCGTGGGGAACAGAGCAAGGCGGTCTTCACGGTGGAGGGCGGCGAGCTCAAGCCGCGCGTGGTCGAGACCGGCCTGAGCGACGGCCGGTTCGTCGAGATCGTGCGCGGTCTGCGCGAGGGTGAGGTTGTCTACCTGGGCACCGCCCGCCAACCCGAGCCGCGCCAAGGGCCCGGCGGAACCACGCCATTTCAGCCGCGTTTTCCCGCGCCGCCGCGACGCTGACGGCCATGGCGCTGATCGAGCTGCGCGCGGTGACGAAGATCTACCGGATGGACGGGGTGGAGGTCCAGGCCCTCCGCGGGATCGATCTGCAGGTCGCCTCCGGCGAGTTCGTCGCCATCATGGGACCGTCGGGCTCCGGCAAGTCCACGTGCATGAACATCCTCGGTCTCCTCGACCGGCCCACGTCTGGCGCCTACCTCCTCGACGGGCAGGACGTGAGCACGCTCGACGACGTGGCACTGGCCCGCATCCGCAACCGCCGCATCGGCTTCGTGTTTCAGAGCTTCAACCTGCTCCCGCGCGTGCCGGCGATCGAGAACGTGGAGCTGCCGTTGATCTACGCGAGCACGCCCGATCGGAAGGCTCACGCCCGTGCCGCGCTCGAGCAGGTTGGACTCACCGGTCGCGCGCACCATGTCCCCACGCAACTCTCCGGGGGAGAGCAGCAGCGCGTGGCCATCGCCCGCGCACTCGTCACCTCACCGGCCGTGATCCTCGCCGACGAGCCGACCGGAAACCTCGATACGGCCACCAGCGACGAGATCCTCGCGCTGCTGCAGGCGCTCAACGATGGCGGGATCACGATCGTCATGGTCACACACGAGGCCGACGTTGCCGCGTGCGCCCGGCGCTACGTCCGGTTCCGTGACGGGCACATCGAGCGGCAGGAGCCGGTCGATCGCCGGCGGATCCTGCGCCGGCCGGTGGCGATCCGGTCATGAGACGGCTCCCACGCCGGCCGGGGGTGGTCTGCCGATGATGCTGCAGAGCTCCGTGCAGATCGCCGTCCGCGCGCTCGGCGCCAACAAGATGCGCTCGGTGTTGACCATGCTCGGGGTGATCATCGGGGTCGGCGCCGTCGTGACCATGGTGAGCATCGGGCAGGGGGCCCGGGCGTCCGTCGCGCAGCAGGTTCAGTCGCTGGGCAGCAACCTCCTCACGGTCTTCCCCGGCAGCATCGGGCAGTTCGGCGTTCGCCAGGGGATGGGGTCGGTGCGCACGCTCACGTTGGACGATGCCGGGGCGATCGCCGCGGAGATCCCCGCGGTCGAAGGGATCTCGGCCGAATTCTCGCGCAACGCCCAGGCCGTCCACGGGTCGGAGAACGTCAACACGAGCGTCTCCGGCGTCACACCCGACTTTCAGGAAGTGCGCAACACGTTCGTGGCCGACGGAGCGTTCTTCACGGAGACGGACA
>DATDEG010000278.1:0-6759 GCA_036523465.1 bacterium | reverse complement strand
CTGCGCGCGCCGTTTGGGGGGATCGTGACGGCTGTGCACGTGCGGCCCGGGCAGGAGGTCATGGGGGGCACGGTGTTGGTCGCCATAGATCCTGGGCCGATGACACCTCGCTGAGATGGAGCACACACCGAAACCCAAGAGTGACGATGGTGGCAGCGTGAAGCCCTTCTACGGGGCGCAGGATACCTCCGCCGATCCCGAGCGCGACGTGGGCGAGCCGGGCGAGTACCCGTACACGCGCGGTATCCATCCGACGATGTACCGCGGGCGCTTGTGGACGATGCGCCAGTATGCCGGCTACGGAAGCGCGGAGGACAGCAACCGCCGGTACCACTACCTCCTGCGGCAAGGCCAGACCGGGCTGTCCGTGGCCTTCGACCTTCCGACGCAGATGGGGTACGACTCCGATCACCCGGTCGCCGCGGCCGAGGTCGGCAAGGCGGGGGTGGCGATCGACTCGCTCGCCGACATGGAGCTGCTCTTCGAGGGGATCCCCCTCGGCGGGGTGACGACGTCGATGACGATCAACGCCACGGCGGCCGTCCTGCTCGCGATGTATGTCGCCGTCGCAGAACGGCAGGGCGTTCCGCCGGACCGCCTCGGAGGGACGACGCAGAATGACATCCTCAAAGAGTACCTGGCCCGGGGGACGTACATCTTTCCGCCCCGGCCGTCGCTGCGCCTGACGACCGATATCTTCGCGTACTGCGCCGACCACCTGGGTCGGTGGAACCCGATCAGCGTCAGCGGGTACCACATCCGGGAAGCCGGGGCGACCGCGGTACAGGAGGTCGCGTTCACGCTGGCCGACGGCGTCACCTATGTGCAGGCGGCGATCGACGCGGGCCTGCAGGTCGACCGCATCGCCCCACGCCTGAGCTTCTTCTTTGCCGCACAGATGAACCTGCTCGAGGAGGTCGCCAAGTTCCGGGCAGCGAGGCGGCTGTGGGCGCGCCTGATGCGCGAACGGTTCGGCGCGCGCGACACCCGCTCCTGGATGCTGCGCTTCCACACCCAGACCGCCGGCGTTGCGCTCACGGCGCAGCAGCCGGAGAACAACGTCATCCGCGTCGCCATCCAGGCCCTCGCCGCCGTCCTCGGAGGAACGCAGTCGCTCCATGCCAATGCGATGGATGAGGCGCTGGCGCTGCCCACCGATGAGTCGGCGCTGCTCGCGCTGCGGACGCAGCAGGTGATCGCTCAGGAGACCGGCGTCGCCGACACCGTGGATCCTCTCGGCGGCGCGTACTACATCGAGTCGCTCACCTCGGCGATCGAAGCCGGGGCGTCCGAGCTGATGCGGCAGATCGAGCAGACCGGTGGAGTGTTGCGCGCGCTGGAGACGGGATTCATCCAGCGACAGATCGCGGATGCCGCCTATCGCGAGTCCCAGCGCATCGAGGGCGGCGAGCAAGTCGTGGTCGGCGTGAACCGATATCAGACCGAGGGTGCCACCCGACCAACGATCCTCCGTGTCGCACCCGAGGTCTTAGACCGGCAACTCGCGAGACTCGCTCGGGTCCGTCGCGAACGGACCCAGGGCGCGGTTGATCGGTCGCTCCAGACGCTCGGGCGCGCGGCGGCGGGGCCGGACAACCTCATCCCGTTCATCCTCGATGCGGTGCGCGCCTATGCGACCGTTGGCGAGATCTGCGATACGCTGCGGGCAGTGTTCGGCGTGCACAAACCCGCGCTCGTCGTCTAGCCCGCGATGGCCGATCTCCTCGCTGACGTCCTCGGCGGAAACGTGCAGGCCGCCGCGCGGCTCATCTCGCTCATCGAGGACGGCGATCCCGACGGGTACGCGCTGCTGCGGCATCTCCACGGCCGCACCGGCCGCGCCTACGCCGTCGGCGTGACCGGGCCGCCCGGGGCGGGGAAGAGCACCCTCGTCGACGCCTTGACGCGGATGCTGCGCGCCGGTGGCAAGACCGTCGCCGTCGTGGCCGTGGACCCTACGAGCCCGTTCACCGGCGGCGCGCTGCTCGGCGACCGCATCCGCATGCAGGACCATGCGACGGATCCGGGGGTGTTCATCCGGAGCATGGCCACGCGGGGGAGCCTCGGCGGGCTGGCCCCCTCGACGACCGATGTCGTGCGCGTGCTCGATGCGATGGGCTACGACGTCATCTTCATCGAGACGGTGGGAACCGGCCAGGCCGAGGTGGATGTGGTGGGGGCGGCCGACACGGTGGTGATCGTCCTCGTGCCGGGGTTGGGCGACACCGTACAGACGATGAAAGCCGGGATCATGGAGATCGGGGACATCTTTGTCGTGAACAAGGCCGATCAGGGAGACGCCGACCGGACGATCACCGAAGTGAAGATGATGCTCGCCCTGAATCCCCATCCGGCGGGGTGGCACCCGCCGGTGCTGCGCGCCGTCGCAACGAGCGGGGAGGGGCTTGACGAGGTCCGGACAGCGATCGACGCGCACCGGGCCGACCAGGAGACCACCGGGGCGCTGCCCGAGCGCCGGCGCCGGCGCCGGCGGGATGAGATCCTCCGCCTCGTCGAGCGGCGGGCGGCGAAGAAGGCGCTCGACGCGGCAACGCGCAGCGGGCGATTGGATGCGCTCGCCGCGCAGGTCACGGCCGGAGCGCTCGATCCGTATGCTGCGGCCGAGGAGATCCTGAAGGCAGGGGACGCGCAGTGACCGCTGAGATCCTGGGAGGGTCTCCCCGGCTCGATCATGTCGGGATTGCCGTCTCAGACCTGCAGGCCGCGGAACTCCTCTACACCGCGGCACTGGGTGGCCGCGTGCTTGCCCGCGAGGAGCTCCCCGCTGAGCACGTCCGCCTCGTCTTCATCGATGCCGCGGGCGCGCTGTTCGAGCTACTCGCCCCGACCGCGGAGGATGGTGCGCTGGCGCAGTTCCTCCGTTCACGCGGAGAAGGGTTTCACCATCTCGCCTTCGAGGTCGCCGATCTCGACGCGACCCTACGCGATGCCGTCGCCGGTGGGATGCGCGTCGTCGACGAGCATCCCCGCCGCGGCGCCCGGGGCCGTCTCATCGCGTTTCTCCATCCATCGGCCGCACGGGGCGTGCTCGTCGAACTGGTGCAGCGGCCGCGGGCGTGATGCTCGTGAACCCACATCCGGCGCGTGCGGCGAGGCGCGCGGTCGGCGTACACTTCGACGGCACCGTTGTCTTGTCAGAACGCTCCGCCAACTGCTATAATCCCTGCGGCTGGATCCTCCCACCTTGACCAGCCGCATGTCGTTCGGCAGTCGTTAACCAGAAACACTCAGTCCGGAAGCGCCCGACTCACCTTCGTCGTACCCCGCTGCTTCTGCAACGATCCGTTCCGGAGGTGTGTGCGTGGAACCGGAACGACCCACGGCGATCCGATCGGGGTTCCTCAGTGCGCTGATCCTGGCCGTCGGCCTCTCCGGCGGACTCGGCGGTGCGCTGGGCTATTCCATCCTGCGCAAAGACATCACGATCCTCGCTGCGGGCAAGACCGTGCGCCACACGACGTTTCGCCGCACGGTCGCGGAAGCGCTCACCGAAGTCCAGATCCGCCCCCGCCGCGGCGCTCTCGTTCTGCCGAGTCCGGACAGCTGGCTCTCCGAAGGCCTGACGATCACCGTCCGGGATGCGGTGCCGGTGACCGTTGATGTCGACGGCAGATCGATCCAGGTCCGCAGCGGCGGCGTCATGGTGGTCGACCTGCTGCACGAGCAGAGCCTCGTGCTGGCGGGCCGGGACAAGGTCTTTCCGGATCGCACGGTTCCGATCACGCCGGGGATGCGCGTCCGCGTGATGCGGGTCCGCGAGAAGACCGTCGTCGAGCAATCGGCGGTTCCTTATCCGGTGCGCACGACCGCCGATCCCCGCACACCGCGCGGCATCGTCCGAATCTCATCCCCGGGCCGTCTTGGCATCAAAGAGCTGGTGTGGAAGGTCACGTACGCGGACGGCAAGGTCGTGGCGAGGGAACCAGCCGGGTGGCGGGTCGTGCGTGAGCCGCAGCCGCGGATCATCAGCGTCGGCACGCAGCGCCTCATCGCCTCCCGCGGTGAGTTCGCCGGCAAGGAGATACTGCAGATGGTCGCGACCGCGTACTCGCCGTACTGCTGCCGCGGCGTCGACAACATCACGGCCACCGGCGTGCACGCGGGGTACGGCGTCGTGGCCGTCGATCCGTCCGTCATCCCGCTGGGCAGCAGGCTCTACATCGAAGGGTACGGATACGCACTCGCCGGCGACACCGGCAGCTGGATCAAGGGGCTGCGTATCGATCTCGGATTCGACACCAAGCGGCAGGCCATCCAGTTCGGCCGCCGCCCCGTGCGCGTGTACATCGTCCAGAGGAAGGAACGGCCTCCGCAGTAGTGACCGACCTCGCCTCCCCGGCGGGGACCGCACACGTCCTCCGGTCGCACGGCATCCGGCCGCGCAAGCGGTTCGGGCAGCACTTCCTCGTCAGCCGGCACATCCTCCGGCAGATCCTCGCTGCCGCCGAGCTCACACCGCGCGACGGGATCCTGGAAGTGGGCGCGGGGATCGGGACGCTCACCGTGGCCCTCGCCCCCCTTGTCCGCGCGGTGCTGGCCATCGAGGTCGACCGGGGCCTGCTGACGGCCCTGACCGAGAACATCGCGTCGTTCCCCAACGTGCACGTCGCACCCGGGGATGTGATGCGCCTCGATCTCCCGGCGCTTCTCGCCGGCCTGCCGGCGCCGCGCAAAGCGGTGAGCAACCTCCCCTATAACATCGCCTCGCCGCTCATCCTGTCCCTCCTCGAGCGCTCGCTGGGCCTGACGCGTCTGGTCTTCACCGTGCAGCGCGAGGTCGCCCAACGCCTCGTCGCGGTTCCGGGGACGAAGGAATACGGGGCGCTCTCCGTCGCCGTACAGTACCGGGCGCATCCGCGTGTCATCGCGCGCGTTCCGGCCGGCGCGTTCTTTCCGCCGCCGGACGTGGAGTCGGCGATCATCATCGTCGAGCCGCGCGATGTGCCGCCGGTCGAGGTGGGCGATGAACAGATGTTCTTCCAGATCGTCCGCGCGTCGTTCGCCCAGCGCCGCAAGATGCTGCGCAACACGCTGGCCGCCGGTCTGGCCCTCGCCCCGGCCGTGGTCGAGGCGGCCTGCCGCGCGGCGGGCATCGATCCGGCCCGTCGTGGAGAGACGCTCGATCTCGCCGCCTTCGCGACGCTCTCCCGCGCCCTCGGAACGGCCCGGAGGTAAAGGAAGGCGTTTCAGGGAACAACGTAGATGATGGAGGATCTGAGCGAATTCTACTCCGCCAGCGCGCGGGTGATGTCCCGGTCGCTGATCCGGGAACTCCTCAAGCTCACCCGCCGCGGCGGGATCATCTCGTTTGCCGGTGGGTTGCCCGACCCGTCCACCTTCCCCGTCGAGGACCTCAAGGCGATCACGACCCGGGTGCTGGAACGCGAGCCCCAGCTGGCGCTGCAGTACGGTCCAACGGAAGGCGATGCGCGTCTACGCGATGAGCTCGTGCGCTGGATGGCCAAGGACGGCATCCGGACGACGAGCGACCAGGTACTCATCACCATCGGCAGCCAGCAGGGCCTCGATCTCGTCGGGCGGGTGTTTCTCGACCCCGGAGATGTCATCGTCGTGGAACGGCCGTCGTACATGGCCGCGCTGCAGGTATTCCGCATGTACCGCGTCGAGATGGTCAGCGTGGCGCAGGACGACGACGGGATGCGCATGGATCTGTTGGAGGAGACCCTGACCCGGCTGGGTGCCGCGGGGAAGCACCCGAAGCTCATCTATGCCGTCCCGGATTTCCAGAACCCCTCCGGTGTGACCATGAGCGAGCCCCGGCGCCGGCGGCTGCTGGCGCTGGCCCGCGAGTTCCGCACGCTTATCGTCGAGGACAATCCCTACCGAGAACTGCGGTTCGAGGGGGACGCGCCGCCGCCGATCGCCGCCCTCGACGACGATGGGCGGGTGATCTACCTTTCCACTTTCAGCAAGACGCTCTGTCCTGGGATGCGCATCGCCTGGGTGGCGGCGCGGGATGAGTTCATCCAGCGGTTCGTCACGGCGAAGCAGGGCATGGATCTGTGCTGTCCGGCCTTCACGCAGGCGATCGCCGCGGAGTTCTGCGCCTCAGGTGCCATCTATGCGCGGGTCCCCGGGATCGCCGCGCTCTACCGCCGCAAGCGCGACGTCATGCTCGCCGCACTGGAGCGGGAGATGCCGCCGGGGGTAACCTGGACTCATCCCCACGGCGGACTGTTCCTCTGGGTGCGCCTGCCGGAGCACATGGACACCGAGCAGCTCCTGCGCCCGGCCATCGAGGAGGAAGGCGTCGCCTATGTCGTCGGCTCCGGTTTCCACGCCGACGGCGGCGGGAAGGACACGATGCGCCTCAACTTCTCGTATCCCAGTGAGAAAGAGATCGACGAGGGAATCAGGAGACTCGCGTCGCTTGTGAAGAAGCGGATGCCTAAAGAGGTTATCGCCTAAATCGGACTTATCTTCCCGCTACGGCCCGTCCCACTGCGGCCAGGTCTCTGGCCACCATGACGGTGATATCGGCCGTGGCGCTGCCTACCGGCTCCCGCCGGATCGGTTTGCTTCCCAGTAGCTCGGCCAGGAACTGGACGACATCGGCCCGGCCACTGCGGTCGATGATCGTTGTCGTGGCCACGAGGCTCCGGGCCGTATCGACACGCACGACCTTGAACCCGAGGCGCTCGAGTCGCTGCGCGGTCAGCCGGGCCAGGCCGGGGATCCCGCTGCCGTTGAGCACTTCGACCTCGGTGGAGGCCAGCG
>DATDEG010000277.1:0-20767 GCA_036523465.1 bacterium | reverse complement strand
ACCCTGTACTCCAACGGCGTGGGGCAGCACCGCATCGAAGGCGTCGGCGACAAGATGGTCACGCTCATCCACAACATCGGGACGACCGACTACGTCCTCCTCATCCACGATGAGGACTGCCTCTGGGGCCTCGTCGGCGTGCAGGAGACCCCGCTGGCCGGGACGCTTGGCATCTCATCGGTGGTCGAACGTCACCGCCGCGGTCACGATGGCACAGCACCTCCGCCTGGGCCGCGGGGACAATGTGGTGACCGTCGCCACCGATGGCTTCGATCGCTACCCCTCCGTCATCGAGGACCTGCGCCGCCGCACCGGCAGGCAGTTCCAGTCACAGATGATCCGCTGGTGCTCGATGCCGTTTGCGCAGTCCACGCCCTCCGAGATCCTCGACGTGCGTGGGCCGGAGCAGAAAGAGCGGCTCTTCCGCCAGAAGGAGGCCGTCTGGACGCGGCTCGGCTACCCCAAACACCTGCTGACGCGGATGAGGAGCCGCGACTACTGGGAAGAGGAATCGGCGAAAACGGCCGCCGTTGACCGCACGTGCGTCGAACGCCGCGGATCTCTCGGATGACAGACAAGCGCGTGACCACCCCCCATCAGGCCGGGGACGCCCTGGCCTTCGAATTCGTCCGCCCGCCGGACCGCCGCGTCACCATGCACACGCACCTCCTCCAGGCCACGGAGCATCTCCTCGTCGTCACGCACGAGATCGCGCCCTCGAGCCATCTGACGTTCCAGGGAGCGATCGTGATGGATCGCGGCTACCGCGCGGTCTGGTTTCTCTTCAAAGACCAGCCGTACGATGTCGGCCGGTTCTACCGTCCGGACGGCACATGGACCGGGTACTACGCCGACGTCCTCGAGCCGGTGCGCTGGGCGGGAGCAGATCCCACGACGCTCGAACCGATCGTCGATCTGTTCCTCGACCTGTGGGTCGCGCCCGATGGACAGTACGCGGTCCTGGATGAGGATGAGTTCGACGAGGCCATCGACCGAAAGATCCTCGCCCCCGAGCAGATCCGTCACGCCCGCCGTGTCCTGGATGAGCTTGTCAGGGCCACTGTGCAGGGAGTGTTTCCACCTGACGTCGCGCGGGACTTCCGCCTCGCACCGCGGTGACCCACGACGTCCATTCGGTTACGTTTCCCGTCCGCTACGACGAGTGCGGACCGCGGGGCGACGCGCGCGCGTCCGTCTACATGCGCCTCTTCCAGGAGCTGGCGTTCGCCCACTCCGCGGCGCTTGGATTCCCTCTGGCCTGGTACGAACATCATCGCTTCTTCTGGCTCCTGCGCCGCGTCAACCTCGTCGTGCTCGCTCCCGCCCGCTACGGCGATGCGCTTTTCTGCACAACGCGCGTCGCCGGCGCTCGCCGCGTCATGGCGCGGCGCATCAACACCGCCCACCGCGCAGACGGCACGCTGATCGCCGCAGCCATGGCCGACTGGATCTTCACCGAAGGGGGCGTCACCCCGAGCCGCATCTCCCAGGAGCTTCGTGACGCGTTCCCAACGCTCACACGGCCGGTCGCGCCCATCCCGCTGGAGGAGGTGGATCCAGAGGAGGTACGGCCAACGGATGGGGCGCCGCGAAACTCGTTGCGGATCAGGTTGAGCGACGCCGACGCTATGGGGCACGCCAACAACGCCGTCTACTTCGACCTGCTGGACGACGCCGTGGCGCGGTCAGGCGGCGCCGCCACGGTGGACGCACATCCACGGACATACGACTTGCAGTACAATAGCGCGGCGCCGGTCGGCGCGGCCGTTTCAGAGCGCGCCTGGTCCGATGGACGCGGGTGGCACTACCGGCTCGAGTCGGACGCGGGAGCGCTACACGTTCACGGACGGGTCATCGCGGAGTTGGCGCCGATCGGTGAGACTCAAGACGTCGTCCGCTGAGACGCGTGTCCGCGCTCCCCCACCCGACGATCGTGTAGTTGGTCTACGTTTCGCCGGCCTCGAATCGCCCGCGGCGGAGGTACCGGCCGGAGCCGGCCGTGCCTGTGAATCGATCGCCATCGACGACCTGGGCGCCGCGAACCCACACGCCGGCGGGGACGCCCCGGACGCGCATCCCTTCGAACAGGCTGTAATCCACGCGCATGTGGTGGGTGCGCGCGCTCAGGATACGCTCTTGCTCCGGATCCCACAGCACCAGGTCGGCGTCCGCGCCCGGAGCGATCGTCCCCTTCCGCGGGTAGAGGCCGAAAAGCTTCGCCGGATTCGTCGCCGTCAAGGCTACGAACTGGGGGAGCGAGATGCGTCCCCCACCGACACCCGCATGGTACAGGGCCATCAGGCGATCCTCGATCGCCGGCACGCCGTTGGGGATCTTCGAGAAGTCATCCCGACCTCTGATCTTGTCTGTCGCGTAGTTGAAGGGGCAGTGATCGGTCGACACGACCGAGAGCGCGCCGTCTCTGAGTCCTTCCCACAGAGCCGCCTGATCCGCTTCGGTCCGAAATGGCGGCGAGCACACGAATTTCGCACCATCGAAGCCGGGCCTGTCGACGTCCTGTGCCGTGAAGAAGAGATACTGGACGCACGTCTCGGCCCATACCACCTGCCCTCGAGCCCGGGCGGCGCGGATCTCCTGCAGCGCCGCATCGCAGGTCAGGTGGACGACGTAGAGTGGAGCACCGGCGAGCTCGGCCAGCGCCGCGGCACGGCGGGTGGCTTCCCCTTCGAGCACGGCCGGCCGGGTGAGAGGGTGATAACGAGGCTCTCGCCGTCCCGCGGCAACCGCCTCGCGGATGAGGAGATCGATGACGTCGCCGTTCTCACAGTGCGCGAGCGTGAGCAGCCCGACTTCGCGGACCCGCCGGAGGACCTGGAAGATCTGCGCGTCATCGAGCTGGATGCGTCCCTTGTAGGCCATGAGGACCTTCACAGAGGTGATGCCCCAGTCGGGTAGCCGGGCAATCTCGTCGAGAACGTCAGGCCTCGGATCCACGATCGTCATGTGGAACCCGTAGTCGATGACGGCCTTCCCCTCGGCCTTACCTTGCCACTGCTCAAACGCCTCGCGGAGTGAGGCGCCCTTCGATTGGATCACGAAGTCGATATGCGAGGTCGTCCCTCCGAACGCCGCGGCGACCTGCCCTGAGGAGAAGTCATCCCGCGAGACGATGTCATCCAGCGGCATGTCCAGGTGCGTGTGGACGTCGATCCCGCCGGGGAGGAGGTAGCGTCCGGAGGCATCGATGACCTTGGCGCCGTCTCGTGGGAGGTCCAGGCCGACCGCGGCAATGCGCTCGCCCTCGACAAGGACATCGGCGCGCGATGCGCCGTCTGCGTTGAGGACCGTTCCGCCGGAGAACATGTAACGGTCGCTCCGTGACGCCGGCCCTCCCGACGACATCTCGCTTCCGGCCATCACTCCTCGCGCCGAGATGTCGACATCAGGCCGATCGGGGACGCACTGGCGGCGTAAGCCCGATGAGATCGTCGGGGCGGACGGGAGCACGGTTCAGCTCCCGACCCGTGGCATCGCGGAGCGCGGCGACAACGGCGGCGGTGGAGACGACCGTGGAAAGCTCGCCGACTCCCTTCGCGCCGAACGGGACACCCGGCTCGGGCTCCTCGACGAGTGTGGATGAGAAGGTCGGGATGTCGAGGATCGTCGGAAGGAGGTAATCGGTGAACGAGGGGTTGAGGATGCGGCCGTCCCTGAGTTGGATCTCCTCCATCACTGCCAGCCCGATTCCCTGCGTCGTGCCGCCCTCGATCTGCCCGTACACCCCCTGAGGATAGATGGCCTTCCCGACGTCCTGAGCCGTGGCGACATGGATCACGCGCACCAGGCCGAGGTCTTCATCGACCTCAACCAGCACCCGCTGCGCGGCGAACGCGAAGAGGACGTGAACATCGCCCTGCCCCCGCTCATCCATCGCGGTCGTCTTCCGATGGTGATAGACGCGCGTCTGGGCGATCGCCGTGTCAAGGAAGTCAACGATGGGGGCGAGGCGGCGGCCGCCGGCCACCACGTGGCTGTCTTCGATGCCGAGGTCGCGGTCGAGCGCGACGCCGCGCGTCAGCGCCCACCGCCGCACCCGCTCGAACAGCTGATCCCGCACGGCGCGACAGGCCAGCTGGGTCGCGCCGCCGGCCATCATTGTCTGGCGCGACGCGGAGGTACTCCCCGCCGATCCCACCATCGTGTCGGCGGGGTGGAGCACGACGTGGTCGATGCCGAGCTCCTGACGGGCGATCTGCAGGATCACCGTGTGCACGCCTTGCCCGACCTCCGCTGCCGCGCTGTGCACCTCGGCGATCGGGCCGGATGGGGTGGCAAAGAGCTTCACCCGGCACTCCGCAGAATCGTCGAACCCCCCACTGTACCCGATGTTCTTGTAGCCGACGGCGAACCCGACGCCCCGCCGCAGTCCTTCCCCGCGGCTGACGTTACCGGCTCCGCCCGGATACGTGAGTGGATCGCGCTCGTCGCTTGTCTCAGGCAGCGGCAGATCGACACAGCGGCGGATCAGCTCGCGCACCGGGGCCGTCCCGTGGATCACCTGCCCCGTGGGAAGGACCGAGCCCGTGCGCAGGGCGTTGCGGAGCCGCAGTTCTGCGCGGTCCATCTTCAAGGCATCGGCCAGCTTATCCATCTGCGCCTCGTAGGCGAAGCACGCCTGCACGGCGCCGAATCCCCGCATCGCCCCGCACGGCGGGTTGTTGGTGTAGACAGCGGTCCCCTGGAGCAGGGCGTTGGGCACTTCGTATGGGCCGGCGGCAAAGGTCGTCGCGTTCGTGATGACAGCGGGCGACGATGAAGCGTACGCGCCGCCGTCGATGAAGATCCGCGCCTGCACCGCGACCAGGTCCCCGTCGCGCGTCGCCCCCGTTCGCATCCAGATGCGCGATGGGTGGCGGTGCACGTGCCCGACGAACGACTCCTCCCGCGAGTACACCATCTTCACGGGACGCCGCGTGCGCAGAGCCAGCATCGCGGCGTGGATCTGCATGCTGACGTCCTCGCGCCCGCCGAAGGCGCCCCCCACCCCGGCGAGGTGCAGGCGGACCTTGTCCTTGGGCAGTCCGAGACACGGTGAAATCTGGTCCTGATCCACGTGAAGCCACTGCGTGGCCACGTAGATGTCCACGCCGCCGTCCTCCGCCGGGACGGCCATTCCCGACTCGGGACCGAGCATGGCCTGATCCTGCATCCCGGTCTCGTAGTACCCCTCGACCCAGACCTCTGCCCGGGTTTCGGGGTCGCCATGGATGATCCGGATGGCCTTGACGGTGTTGCCGCGCTCGTGGAGGGCGGGCGCATCCTCGCGGAGAGCTGCCTCCATGTCGGCGACGGTGGGCAGGACCTCATAGGTCACGCTGACGCGCTCCGCCGCCCGCCGCGCGGTCTCGAGGTCGGTCGCGGCCAGGATGGCCACCGGTTCACCTTGGTAGCGGACGCGGTCGGACACGAGGACGGGCTGATCCGGGATCTCAAGTCCATACACGGAGGTGCCCGGGACGTCTGCGGCCAAGAGGACGGCCTGGACCCCGGGACTCGCCACAGCCTGCGAGATGTCAACGCGGGCGATGCGGGCGTGCGGGTGCGGGCTTCGCACGGTGTATCCCCACAGCATGTCCTCCGCCCAGAGGTCACTCCCGTAGAGGAACTGGCCCTTGACCTTGGGGATCCCGTCGACGCGCCGGACGTGTTCGCCGACGCCACCGCGGATGTGCTCACGGATCTTCGTGCTCATCAGACCCGCCCGCTCAGCTCGCCCGCCGGGCCGCGCGATGACCCTCTTCCACCACGCGCCGCTCGTCCATCGTGAGCAGGACCCCATCGCGCACGACCGGCCGCCCATCGACGATGAGATGGGTGACCCGCCGTGGCTGGCAGAACAGGAGCGCGGCGACCGGATCAACCTCGGCTCCGACGTCGCCGACGCCGTCGAGGCGGAAGAGCGCGACATCGCCACGCCGCCCGGCTTCAAGTGCGCCGATGTCGTCGCGCCCCAGACAGCGCGCCCCTCCACGCGTGGCAACGCGTAGGGCCTCGCGGGCCGGCATCGCGCCGGCGCCATCGCGGCCGCGGGCCACGAGCACCGCCTGCCGCACTTCGGCGAGCATGTGGCCGCTGTCATTCGAGGCCGATCCGTCCACAGCCAGACCGACGGCCGCGCCGCCGTCGAGTAGCGCCCGCACCGGCGCGAGGCCCGAGCCGAGGCGGAGATTCGAGCTCGGACACCAGGCCACCGCCGTCCCGGTCTCGGCGATCCGCGCTATGTCCGCATCGCTGAGATGGACACAATGAGCCAGCCAGACGTCCGGTCCCAGCCAGCCCAGATCGTCGAGGAGTTCGACCGGCCGCTTCCCGTACGTCTGCCTGCAGTACGCCTCTTCATCGATCGTCTCGGCGATGTGGGTGTGCAGCCGCACGCCCCGCCGGCGCGCGAGGTCCGCTGAGCGGCGCATCAGCGTGGGCGTTACGGAGAACGGTGAGCACGGCGCCACGGCGATGCGCAGCATCGATCCCGGGGCGGGATCGTGGAGCGTCTTGATTGCGTCGTCGGTGCGCGACAGTACGTCATCAGTCTCCTCCACAATCTCGTCAGGCGGGAGTCCGCCCCCCGACCGCCCGAGATCCATGGAGCCGCGGCACGGGTGAAATCGGAGTCCTATCTCAGCGGCGATCGCCACTTCGGCCTCGAGGATGCCGCTTTGCCCGGTCGGAAAGACATAATGGTGATCCGTCGTCGTCGAGCACCCGGACAATGCGAGCTCAGCCAGACCGACCGCCGCCGCGGCCCGCATCCATTCGATGTCCAGGCCGGCCCACACCGGGTAGAGCTCCGTGAGCCAGCCGAACAGCCCCCGGCCCTGCGCCCGGACGCGGGTGAGTGATTGATAGAGGTGGTGGTGGGCGTTGACGAAACCGGGCACGGCGACGCAGCCGCGCCCGTCTATCACGATCGCAGCAGTGACGTCCGGGGGCCGCCCCGCCCCGATCCACTCGATCACCCCGTCCCTCATGAAGATGGAGCCGCCGGCGACCTCGGTCCCGGCATCATCCATCGTCGCGACGACGTCGCAGGATGCGATGAGCAGGCTGCCCCTCACCGCATCTTCTCCGCCGCGGCGTGGACGGCATCGATGATCTTCGCGTAGCCGGTGCACCGGCAGATGTTCCCGGCCAGCGCTTCGCGGATCGTGATGTCGCTCGGCGCGAGGTCGGTTTCGAGGAGATCGGCGACCGCGACGATGAGCCCGGGGGTACAGAAGCCGCACTGCACCGCTCCGCTCTCCAGAAAGGCCTGCTGCACCGGGTGCAGCGTGTCGCCGCTGGCCAGGGACTCGACCGTGCGGATCTCCCGGCCCTCCGCCTGACCGGCCAGCACGAGACAGGCGCAGACGAGCTCGTCGTCCATCCACACCGAGCACGATCCGCACTCGCCCTGCTCGCAGGCATTCTTGGAGCCGACCAAACCGAGTTGCTCGCGGAGGAGCGCAAGGAGGCTGGCCCCCGGCCACACCTCCGCTTCCCGCCAATCACCGTTAACCTTCAAACGGACCAGCATCGACCGCTCTCCACCCTGTCGTGATACTCTCCGTCCTGTTCATGTGATGTCGCGCTCTTTCAGGGCGCCAGCCGGCGATCCTCGAGCGCCCACGTCAGCGCGCGTCGGGCGAGCACCCGGCAGCCGTGCCGGCGAAACGCCGCGCTCCCCCGCACATCGTCGATGGGGCGCGCGGCCGCGGCGACGCGATCGGCGAATTCCTCGACCACCGCCCGCGGCACCGGCGCGCGTGGATCGTCCCATAGACCGGCCTGGGCGAGGGACGCGGACGCAAACGCTTCCGCGTCCTGGGTCCGGATGATCGTCGGTCCCACGGAGCCGAGCGCGACCCGGACGGCGCGCAGCTCCTCGTCGAGCACCAGACACAGGCTGGCGATGGCGATGACCATCGCGTTGCGGGTCCCGATCTTGGAGAACGACCCAGGTCCGCGCACGGGACGCCAGCGGGCCCCGAGGATCAACTCGTCGGGCTCCAGCACCGTGCGCTTCGGGCCGATCATAAACTCCGACCAGGGAAGCGTGCGCGTCGACCCTCCGGCGCGGCCGAGCACGACGTCGGCCTCGTAGACGGCCAGGACGGGAAGGGTATCGCCCGCCGGGGATGCCGTCCCGAGGTTGCCGCCGAGGGTGCCGCGGTTGCGGATCTGCGGTGAGCCGACGCTGCGGGCCGCCTGCACGAACGGAACGAACATCTCGAGCTCACGGATGATCCGGCTATAGGTCACTCCGGCGCCCAAAGAGACATGGCCATTGTCCCTCCGCCACACTCGCAGCTCAGGCAGGCGAGAGAGATCGATCAATCCCGGCGGGCGGAAGCGATCGAAATTCAGATGCACCATGACGTCGGTGCCTCCGGCGATGGGTACGGCATCCGGCGAGGCGGCCTTCATCTCAAGAGCTTCGTCGAGGGTTCGCGGGAGAAGGACGCGCATCATATCAACCCCACGAATTCAGACGACGAATTCGTGGGGACCCTGGATTCACCACTACTTGGCCTTGAAGATGGGCAGGATGCCGAGATGCTCGACGTCCTCGCGCTCGTCGCCCTCCAGGAGCAGGGCGGCGCGCTTCGCCACCGTCCCACCGGCCATCTCCACGAGCTGGCCCATGGCCTGGAGCGTCTCACCGGTGCTGACGATGTCGTCGACGATCCCGACCCGCTTGCCGGCAAGCTTCTTCGCGTCGCGCCCGTCGACGAACAGCTCTTGCTCTGTCTTCGCGGTGATCGGTTTGTAGCGGACAACAAGCGGAGAGAGCATGAACGGCCGGACGTCCTTCCGGCAGACGACGTATGGCTTGAGGCCCAGGTAAGTGGCAATGGCGTGGGCCAGGGGGATCCCTTTCGTCTCCGTCGTGACGAAGATCTCGCAGCCGCTCATCTTCGGCGCCAGCACCCTCGCCGCCCCGTCGATGACTTCCGTGTCACCGAGACTATAGTAGTAGGCGATCCACGTGTCCGGTGAGACCTGGATCAAGGGGAGCGTGCGAATCGTCCCCGCGATCTCGAGATCGTAGGTCGGCTGCCCGGTGAACGGCAAGATATGTGCCATCATGGCCTCCATCGCGGTGGTCTGCGCCGCCGCCGTCTTCGAGTCACTCCGAAGGAAAACCTGCCCTACGTTCCCCTCCGATTATGCTACATGCCCCTAACACGTTTCGCTCTCTCCGCGCCCTGACCAAAGAGGTCATCGTTCCGGCCTTCCGAAGGAACCAATCCTGAGTGGCCATCGCTGCCGGATAGGTATCTGGCCAGCCTCACGACGAGACTGACTACAAGGGGGAGAGACTGATGTTGTTCCACGTGATCATGAAGCATACGGCCGACAACTGCCCAGCCTACCACACCGAGCGGATGCCGGACGTCATCACCTCGCTGGAGAACTTGGAAAGCCGCGGCAAGGAACTGAATGTCAAAGCGCACGCCCTGCTCTGGGCCGCTCCCGACCACGCGGCGTTTGCCGTCCTCGAAGCAGACAGCCTCCTTGCGGTTGGCCGCTATCTGAATTCGATCGCGATCACCCAGGACTTCACGATCACGCCCGTTGAGAACGTGAGCGACGTCATCGCGTTCGGGAAGGCGGCGATGGCGCGCAAGAAGAAGTAGCCGCCCACACGCGGTCCGCCCATTCCGTTGGGAGCGGCGCCGCCCGGGCCGAGTCCTGCCCGCATCGATTGTGGCCGCTCAGGCGCCAGCGCCAGTCGCCACGCCGATCACGGACAGGGCCCAAACTGAGCTAGTACGCGCGGGCATAATAGACGGAGTGCTTCGACGCCATGCCGCACACCGGACAGGTCCCGGACGGCTGATCGTCCAGGGGGATGACGCGCGGCGAGGCCCCGGTCCGATCCCGGATGGTGTCTTCACACGACTGCTTCCCGCACCACCCGACCCGCACAAAGCCCTTGACCTCTTCGACCGCGCGCACGAGGTTGTCCAGTGACGCCGCGGCAGTCGTGTGCCCGTCCAGATAGGTCTTCCCCCGCGTCAACAACTCGCCCTGGATCTCCTCCAGCATCCGCCCGATGGCGTCGTCCACCCCGGTTGTGCTCAGCGTCTCCTTCTTCCCACCGGTCCGCCGGCTCACGACCACGTGGCCACCGGCGACGTCCCGCGGGCCAATCTCGACCCGCAGCGGCGCTCCCCGGAGCTCCCACTCGTTGAACTTCCATCCCGCGGTATAGGCGTCGCGGTCATCCAGCTTCACCCGGTACCGGGCGGCCAGCCGGGTCGCGAGGGCCTTCGCCGCCGGGAGCACCACGGCGTCGTCACGCCCCAGGATCGGAACGATCACGACCTGAAACGGCGCGATCCGCGGGGGAAGGATGAGCCCCTTGTCGTCGCCGTGGGCCATGATGAGTGAGCCGATCAGGCGCGTCGTCACCGCCCACGACGTGGACCAGATGTATTTCTCCTGATTGTCGCTGTCCAAGAACTTCACGTCGAAGGCCTTGGCGAAGTTCTGGCCGAGGAAGTGCGACGTTCCGGCCTGGATAGCCTGTCCGTCCGGCATGAGGGCCTCGAGCGTGTAGGTGTTGTCCGCGCCCGCAAACCGTTCGCTCGGCGGCTTGACTCCGGAGAGCACCGGGATCGCCAGGACGTCTTCGATGAGTTCGCGGTAGATGCCGAGGATGAGGCGGCACTCCGCATCCGCGTCTTCCATCGTCCGGTGCGCCGTATGCCCCTCGTGCCAGAGGAACTCCGCCGTCCGCAGGAACAGGCGGGTGGCCTTTTCCCAACGCACCACGCTGTTCCACTGCAGCAGCAACACCGGCAGGTCGCGGTACGATTGGATCCATTTCGCGTACATGGGCAGGATGATCGCCTCAGAGGTCGGCCGCACGGCGAGGCGCTCGGCAAGCTCTTCCTGGCCGCCGTGTGTCACCCAGGCCACCTGCGGCGCGAACCCCTCCACGTGCTCGGCCTCTTTCTGTAAGAGGCTCTCCGGGATCAGCAGCGGGAAGTAGGCGGAGACGTGGCCGGTCTCTTTGAACCGCCGGTCGAGGTATCCCTGGATCCCCTCCCAGATGGCATACCCATAGGGACGGATGGCCATCGAACCGCGGACCGGCGTGTAGTCCGCCAGCTCTGCCCGCAGCGCCACCTGCGTGTACCATTCGCTGAAATTCTCGCTTCGCTTCGGCAGTGCGGATGCGGCCTCACGCTGCTGCACCATGCTCTCCCTCCTGAAATAACCGACGCCCCGTCCAACAAAGGGACGAGGCGTGCCCGCGGTACCACCCTGATTCCGAGCGGCGGTCTCATCGATCGCTCAGCCCGGCGCTCATCGGCGGGTAACGGTGCGAACCGGCTCCCTCATCGGAAGCAGCTCAGGGGTGGGTTCGGCGCTACGCCGGGCCGGCTTCCACGTGATCCGGCTCGCTCTGCCGCCGCGGGCGCCTACGTTCCCCGTCATGGCGGGTCTCGTGCAGCGAATTCTAACACGAGGCCGCTTTGTTCAGCAACGCATAGCGTGCTCTACCTGCTGCGCTACGCCTTACCGTTGAGGTTCAACTGCCCGGCGAGCTTCGGCCAGCGCGCCAGCCCGTGGTTGATAGCCCGGACGCGGCCGCGGACGTCGATGACGACCGTGCTCGGCACCGTCATGAGCCCGAAGCGTTCGGCGAGTTCGGGGGCAACGGTGGCATCCACTTCGCGCAGCTCAAACCTGCCCGGGTACCGGCGCTGGAGCTCTTCCAGCGCGGGGCGCTGCATCGTCCGGCACGGCACGCATTCGGGCGTCGTGAAGGCCAGGACCAGCGGCGGACGGCGCACGGCGAGTTGCGCAAGCACATCGCCGGCGTCCGGCCGGCGATAGCGCGCGGAACGCCAGCGCAGGCCGAGCCAGACTACGGCCAGAGCGGCTGCGACGAGCGTGAGGACGAGGAGCCGCTCAGCGACCACTCGTGCCTTCACCCGGCCGGCGGATGAGGCCGGCGCGGCGGAGCTGATAGTAGACAAAACAGCCGGCGCAGAAGTCGAACACGACGTTGACCAACGCGAGCACCGTGACCAGAAGGACGAGAGCCCAGCCTGCGGCCGCGGCCCCGGTCAGCAGGCTACCGTAGCCCAGCAGGAGCACCACGGCCCCGAGGCCCTGCGCAAACCGGTGGGGAGCGGGATCGTCATCAAGCACATGCTGCCGGACCATCCCCGACGGAAGCACACCGAACCGATAGACGAGACGGAACAGAGCCAGCCTCGGCCAGGCCGTTCCTACGGCCATGATCAGCGCGAGGACCGCGGCCAGCGCCGGCCAGTCGCCGACAAATGCCGCCAACGACACCAGGGCGATGCTGACCTGATTGAACTTGATGGCGTTATGATCGACCTTCGAGATCATCCGGCACATCCTCCCCTCGGACCAACCGCAGATCCGGACGTCACCCGTTGCGGGGACATCGGCGGCGATGCGGGGAACAGGAGGTGTGCGGTACCGTCTAGCCGGCGGTCGGCGAAGGCACACCCTGCCCCCGCCGCGGACAGATGCATTGCCGAGGTGTGTACCACGCAGTCAGACAGGACGGATGGAATCGAAACGTCATGGCCGTGATTGTTGACGACTTGAGTCAAGATTACTGGGATGACTGGAGGGCGTCAAGAACTTCTTGGCCTCGTCCCTGTCGATTTTTGGGATCCCAAAACGACTACGGAGTGGAAGGCACAGAACGTGGGGAAACCGTGGTGTAGGGGATGAGGAGGTGACTCATGTCTGTACGGCAAGCTCCGGGGAGACAGAAGATCACACCATGCCTGTGGTTCGACACGGACGCCGAGGAGGCCATGAACTTCTACGTCTCGGTCTTCAATGGCTCCCCGAGCAAGAGCGGGGAATCCAGGATCGTGAGCATTGCCCGGTACGACAAGGCTATGGACGTTCCTGGAGGAGCCGCACTGGCAGGGAAAGTGCTCACCGGGATCTTCGAGCTCAACGGCCAACGGTTCATGACGTTAGATGGCGGACCCATCTTCAGGTTCAACGAATCCGTGTCGCTTTATGTCGAGTGTCAGGACCAGGCGGAAGTCGATTACTTCTGGAAGAAGTTGTCCGCGGTTACTGAATCCGAGCAGTGTGGCTGGCTGAAGGACAAATTCGGCCTCTCCTGGCAGATAATCCCGAGGCAAATGGGAGAGCTGTTGAGCGATTCGAATAGGAAGAAAGCGCTTGCCGCCACCAACGCGATGCTCCAGATGAAGAAGATCGTCATCGCGGACCTCCAGAAGGCGTTCGACGAAGGCTGACGTCCGTTCAGGAGGACGCTGTAAAGTACCTGAACGGCTCAGCCATTTCGTCACCTTCGCTTATCCGCGGCGCGCCGCGCGGTCTCACTCGCATCCTCCAGGCGCTCCGCGCCCACCCCGGCCTCCTGTAGCTCCGGCTCTTCATTCGCCGAAGACGCCGGAGCCCGGCGAGCCGTCAGTGCCGCAACGAAACCGGCCCACACGCCCCGCACGGCGGCGATTGTCCGGCTCCAGATCCTGAGCCGCTCGAGGTCGTCGAACAGCGAGTAGATCACCGGGATCGCCACCAGCGTAAGCACGAGCGAGAGCACTTGCCCGCCGATGATCACCGAACTCATCGCGCGGTTCGTCTCCGCGCCGACGCCGCGGGAAACCGCCAGCGGGATCATCCCGGCGACGAACGCGATCGTCGTCATCAGGATCGGCCGCAGCCTGTCGCGGCTCGCGGCCATGATCGCCACGTCACGGTCGAGCCCGTGCGCCCGCAGCTGGTCGGCGTGGTTGATCTGCAGGATGGCGTTCTTCTTCACCACGCCGAAGAGGACGAGGATCCCCAGCTGGGAGAGGATGTTCAGCGACCCGCGCAGCAGGAGGATCGAGAGCAGCGCGAACGGCACCGTCAGCGGCAGAGAAAGCAGGATGGTGACGGGGTGCGACCACGATTCGAACTGGGCCGCCAGCACAAGATACATGAACACGAAGGAGAGCATGAACGCCGTCATGAAGGCGGCCGCCTGCTCACCCTGGGCCTGGGCCGCGCCGGCAAAGTTGGTCGAGTACCCGGCCGGAAGGCCGGTCGCCTTGACGGCCGCATCCAACCGCTGCAGGACGCCGGCCTGATCGGTATTGGGGAGAAGGTTCGCGGTCAGGGTCACCTGGCGCCGGCGCTTGAACCGGTCGATCACGCTCGGACCGACCCCGCGCTCGATCCGCACCACCTGCTCGAGCGGCACCGCGCCGACGGACGCCGACCCGACCGTGAGCCGCCGCAGACCCTCGAGGTCGCGGCGATAGCGGGGCTCGGCGCGCATGTGCACTTCGTACTGCTGCCCTCCCTCGGTGTAGGTGGAGACCTGCATCCCGGCGACGGAGACACGCAGGGCCAGCGCGGCGTCCATCACACTCACGCCGAGATCCGCGGCCCGAGCGCGATCGACGCTGATGCCGAGCTGAGGCTTGCGGCTGATCACCGAGGAGTTGATGTCGACGACGCCCGGGATCGCGTGCAATGCCTTCTCTCCGGCCTCGGCGGCGCGCGTGAGGACCGCGAGATCCGGACCGCTGATCACATAGTTCACCGGCTCGAATCCGCCGCCGAACTCCGAGGCCAGGCTCACCTGGGTGCGCAATCCGAGATGCGTGTACTTCGGCACGATCTCGTCTCGGACGCGCGCCATGAGGGCGTGCTGGGACTCCGCCCGCTCCCCGACGTCGGTGAGTTGGACGAAGAGCGTGAAGCGGTTAGGCGTGCGCTGCGCATCGTCGGCCACCGTGACGACGGTGTGGCGGACGCCGGGGAGATGCCGGACCTCCGCCCCCATCTGGGTGGCGAGGCGCTCCGTGGCCTCGAGCGTCCAACCTTCGGGCGCCCGGACGACTGCCTCGAACTGCGACTCGTCGTCCTCGGGGAGGAAGTTCTGGTTCACGGCCATCCCGAGCGGCGCGATGCTGAAAAGCGTCACCAGGATCAAGACCACGACGACCCAGCGGCGGCGCAGCGAGGCGCCCAACAACCTCAGATACCCGTCCTCGAGGACACGGTAGAACCGGCCGCGGGATGCGCCGCTCGTCTTGGGCTGCCCGCTGTCAGCCTGACCGTGCTCCGTCGCCTCTGACCGCGCGGGCAGGTCATCCTCCGGTTGATCCGAACCGGAGCGGGCACGCCGGGACAGCCACCGCGCCGCAAGCGACGGGGTGAGCGTGAAGCTTACGAGCAGGGACACCGCGATGGCAAACGCCATCGTGTATCCGAAGCTCCGCATGAACCGCCCGACGATCCCGCTCATGAAGGCCAGCGGCAGGAAGACGGCGATGAGGCTGAGCGTGGTCGCCGTCACGGCCGGTCCGATCTCTTTCGTCCCCTCGATCGCCGCCTGCACCGGCGGCATCCCCTTCTCGTGGATGAAGCGGTAGATATTCTCCAGCACGACGATCGCGTCGTCGATGACGATCCCCACCACCAGCGCCAGGGCCAGCAACGTGATCGTGTTGAGAGTCAATCCCATCGCCGACAGCAGCGCAAACGTGCTGATCAGTGACGTGGGGATGGCGATCGCCGCGATGATCGTCGAGCGCCAGTTCCAGAGGAAGACGAGGACGACGAGCGCGGCGAGAATCGATCCGAGGATGAGGTGCTCCTGCACGGCGTGCGTCGAGGCCTCGACGAATACGGCCTGGTCGCGGATGACCCGCAGGTCAAACCCCGGCGCCAGGGTGGCCTCAAGCGCGTGGACCCGCCCTTCGACCGCGCGGACAACCTGGAGCGTATTGCTGCCGGACTGCTTCCTCACCCTGAGGATGACCGCCCGCGCGCCGTCGACGTTGGCCACGGTTTCGGCCTCGGCTGCTCCGTCTTCGATGCGGGCCACTTCGCCCAGCGCGATCGGGACGCCGCCGCGGTTGGCGACGATCACCCGCTCCAACTGCGCGAGGGAATCCACGCGGCCCAGTGTCCTGATCGTCAGACGCTCCGCGCCCTGGTCCAGACTGCCGGCGGGCACCTGCACGTTCTGCGCCTGAAGCGTCCGGATGACCTCGGCGGCACTCATCCCGTAGGCCTGGAGCTTCTCCGGATCGACCAGGATGTTGATCTGGCGGGCCTGCCCGCCGACGATCTCCACCTGACCGACGCCGGCGGTGCCTTCGAGCGCGGGGCGGATGACTTTGTCCGCGTACTCGGTGAGGTCACGGATGGAACGGGTCTTCGACGAAAGGGCGTACATCAGCACCGGCGTGGCTCCCGGATCGAACCGCTCGACCACGGGCGGATCGATCTCCGCCGGAAGGTCGGGCAGGGCCTGGTTGATCTTGTCGCGGACTTCCTGGACAGCGACGTTGATGTCTTTTTCCAGGAGAAACTGGACGAAAACGAGCGAGAAACCTTCGGCCGACGTGGAGCTCAGCGTGTCGATCCCGCTGATCGTATTCACCGCCGCCTCGATCTTGTCGGTGACGTCGGTTTCGACTTCCTCCGGCGACGCGCCCGGCACGCGGGTCGTGATCCCGACGAAGGGGATGTCGATGTTCGGCCAGCGCTCGACGTTCAGCCGGTAGTAGGAGAATACGCCGAGGAACACCAGCGTGAGGATGAGGACCATGGCCAAAATCGGCCGGCGCACGGACAGTTCTGCGAGTCTCTGCATGGACCGAAACCTCCGTTACTACGGTGACGTCCGCTGCGTCACGGCCTGATTGTCGGTGAGCCCTTCCTGTCCCTCGACGACGACCTGCTCACCGGCCTGCACACCGGATCTGACCTCGACGAACCCGTCCTGGTGCTCACCGAGGACCACTGTGCGGCGCACGGCCCGGCCGCCCTGGACGATGAAGATCACCGGGCCACCGGCCGTCGTCAGCACCGCCCGCTCCCGGATCTGGAGCACGCCGGGACGGGATGCGGTGACGATGGTCCCGCGGGCAAACATCCCGGGCTGGAGCAACCCGTCGCCGTTTGACACACGCACCTTCACCACGAACGACCGGCTGGCGGCGGCCGCGGTTGGGCTGATCTCCGCGATACGGCCCGAGAATCGCTTGCCGGGGACGGAGTCCACGGTGATGGTTGCGTCCTGACCGACCCGGAGCCCGGCGCGGTTTCGCTCCGGGACCGCCAGCTCGACATGGATGACGTCCAGCTGCGCGAGCACGAACGACGGCACGGCGGGAGACACGCTCTCCCCAGGTTCTACCATCCGCTGGACGATCGTCCCGGCGAACGGGGCGGTGACAGTGAGGTCGCGGATACGCACGCGGGCCGCCGCCAGCGCCGCCTCCGCTCCGGCGGCCTGGGCCTGTGCCGCCCTGATCTGCTCGACGCGCGGCCCTTTGTTCACGAGCCGCTGCTGCTGCTGAGCGGAGTCGTACGCCGCCCTCGCCAGACGAAGTTGTGTCTCCGCGGCGTCGAGCTGCTGCTTGGCCACGGCCCCCATCGAGTACAGGGACCGCAGCCGCTCCGCTTCGGCCTCGGCCTGGTCGAGCGCGGCCTTCGCCTGGGCGACGGCATTCGCGGCCTGCTGGAGTTCCTCGGGACGGGCTCCAGCCTCAACGAGATCGCGCTGGGCATATGCGGTCGACACCGCCGCCCGCGCCTGCGCCTCCGAGGCGAAGATCTCGCTGCCATCCACCCGCAGCAGAGGCGCACCCGCGCCCACGCGAGCGCCTTCCTGTACCAGCACTGCCGTCACGCGTCCCGGCATCCTGGCCGCGATCTTTGCCTCGCGCAGCGCCATCACCGTACCCGTCGCAGTCACGCGTGTCACGAGATCGGCGCGGCGCGCCGCACTGACCGTGACGGTACTGGACGGCTGCTGGACGGCGTGTTGCGGGGCCGCGCTGGAGGCCCGTCCGGTGGACCGCACCACCACGATCGCCCCGATCAGGAGCACCATTGCCAAACCGATGATCATCACGCGTGTCCGCATCTTCTGTCCCCCTTAGATAGAGCCCGCGGCCAGGATCACTCGGATCCTCGCCAGGTTTTGGTTGAATCGCGCCGAAGCCAGGCCGAGTTCCGCCTGCGCGAGCGTGGCCTGCGCGGAAAGCAACTCGAGCTGGGTCCCGACCCCAGCCTGATACCGAACTCCGGCGAGGCGGGCGGCCTCGCGTCCCTGCTCCACGGCTTTGGTCGCGGCGGCCAGCTCGCCCACCGCCTGATCCAGCCCGAGCCAGGCCTGCCGGATCTCGAGCTCCACCTGCTGCCTGGTCTGCGCGCCCAGGATCTTCAGCTGCTCGAGCCGTAGCTGGGCTTCTCGGATCCGCTCACGTGTGATCCCGCCGTCGTAGAGCGAGAGGGTCACGCCCAGCGACACCGACCAGGCGCCGCTGATGCTGGTGGCCATCCCGCTGGCATTGCCGACGTCATATCCGGCGCCGGCGACGACATTCGGACGGCCTCCGCTCACGGCGAGGTCGATCCCGGCCTGTGCAGCGGCTGAGCGGGCGGCCAGCTCCGCGAGCTCGGGGCGATCGCGCAGTCCCCGCGCGATGGCCTCCTGCATCGTCCCCGGCACGGCCCGCGGCTCGAGCGTGTCGGCCAACTCTAGCGGGGTGTCCTGGGACAGACCAAGGGTCGCATTCAGACCGGTTTGCGCCGCGGCCACGCTCGTCCGCGCCCGGATCACGCCCTGCTCGGCGTTGGCAACGGCCACCTGGGCCTGCAGCACGTCGAACTGCGGCACCGCGCCGGCGGTCACCCGGGCGTTCGCCACCCGCAGGCTTTCAGTCGCCTGCGCGAGCGCGCGCTGCGCTGCTGTGACGGTTTCCTGGCCCAGCAAAGACTGCAGGTAGAGCTGCTGCGCCGTGAAGAGGACCTGCTGCTGCGCGCGCGCAAACACGGCCCGCGCCCCGCGCAGGTTCGCTTCTGCCAGCGCGACCTGGGCCTCAAGCCTCCCGCCGGTGTAGAGCGGAAGCTGGAGAGCCAGCCGGGCGGCGAAGATGTTGGGATCCGGGGAAGGCAGCGTGAAAGAGATCACCGGCGGCGTCGGACCGAACGGATTGGGGAACGAGATCGTCTGCCCGGGTTGCTGCTGGACGCGGGAGTACGACCCGGAGGCAACCACCTGGGGCTGCCGGCCGACCCGCGCCTGTGCCAGTTGCGCTTCAGCCACGGCAACCTCCATCGCCGTGGCGCGGAGCTGGAGGTTGTTCTGCATCACGGCCGAGGCGAGTTCCGCGAAGGTGAGCCGGCGGGCGGCCGGCTGGGCGAGCGCTCCGCGCGGAAGGGCCCACATCAAGATCAACGCCAGGACAAGGGCGGCGGCCGTACGGACTGCGATAGAGTTTTTCAGACCGACTCGTTGCATGATCCCTGCTCGCGGTCCGGAGAATGAGCGCGCAAACAGTATCGGGCTCGAAATGTGAACTGAGTGTGAGTACCGCGTGAATTCTTCCGACAGGTGAGTCATCTCAAAGCTCCGATAGCAGTGAACTCAGCCCCCAGCAGTGAACTCGGGTCCGGCTTCTCCGCTCCCCGATTGTCCTCGAGCCGCAGGCCCGCGACATCTGGCCGACGTCGCATCACCCGGCAGGCGTCCGGAGGATGAACCTGTCCGTCAAATGGCGGAGAATCGTAGACTAGCAGCTGTTCGGCGCGGTGACTGTAACGCATGTCACAGCTCTCGGCTCGTCTTCAGCGAAGTCGGCGGCGGAGATGAGTAATCCGATCCAGACTCCGCTTCAGAATGGCCCGCGGCGCGCCGGATGGCCCGGAGGAGCTGTTCCTTGCCATCGTGCATCGACACGAATGCCGCGGCGCCCGCCGCCAGAAGACGTCTGCGGGTCCGTGCATCGTCGTACAGGCTCAGGATGACAATCTTGCTCCCCGGCGCTGCGCGGCGCAGCGCCGGGATCAGCTTGTCGTCGCCGAGGTCCGCGTCGTGAAGATGCATCAGGACAACGTCTGGGCGGTTCATGGCAGCCTGCCACAGGGCGGAAAGACTGTCACCCGCTTCCGCCACGACGGTGATATCCGGTGCGAGCCGGAACCACATCTCCAGGCCGCGGCGGACCCCAGGATGTCCCTCAACGACGAGCAGCCGAATCATCAACGCTCCACCTGACAGCAGCGGAGGGAGGGCCGACGACTTGCGGCCCGCCCTCCGTTGCACTCCTACTACGCTGAGCAGATCGGGATTCTCTACCGACTAGAGACCCTCGAACCGGAGCGGCTCGACGATGATCTGCTCCTCTGTCACAGCCTCGCTACCGGCCAGCCCTCCCACACTGGGGGACTGCTGGTACTGCGGCGGGTACTGTGTGATCACGGCGTCGACCGGACGCTGGATCTCTGAGAGCTCTGCCTCCGAGGCGAACGCGGCGGGGGCCAGTGAGATGACCAGTGCCGCCAGCGTCAGCACGATGTTAAGCGCGCGTTTCATGGCGGTCACCTCCTTTCCGGTACGAGCTGTACGCCTGTCGCGATCTCTGGTTCAGCCGACCGTCGTCGGGCATGTTTCGCGTCGCGAGGTCGTTGACCAGAGTGCCGGCGACTGACTCAAGTAAACTGCGGGACGCGCCGGTCCGCATCAAACGAAGGACGTGGTCCGGCGTCCATCCTGCGGCGGAGCAGAGGCCTCAGACAAGGGCGCAGGCGCCTCCGACCAAAGGCGGAAGACAGCGGCGCGGAAAGAGACGGAGACTGGGAGAGACGGAGGTCCGCTATGCCGATTCGCATCTTGATCGCCGATGATCACAGCGTGGTCCGTGAGGGCTTGCGGATGTTTCTCGGGCTGGACCCCGAGATCGAACTCATCGGCGAGGCATCAGACGGCGCAGAG
>DATDEG010000276.1:0-4188 GCA_036523465.1 bacterium | reverse complement strand
GCGTTGAGCCGCGGGCGGTCACGTACCACACGAACGTTTCGCGGCCAAAAGCATGGCTGGGAGAGCGGTGGCACGCCGCCCGGGTGTTCGCGACAGAGCGGTCTCGGACGTGGTCCTGGCCGCGGCGGCTGCTCTTTGCCGCGGGATCGCCGGTCATTCCCGCGCTGCGTACGCGCCGCATCGTCCGGGAGATCCGGCGCGCGGGGCTGCAGCACCGCCTCCTCCCCAGGATCCTTCCCGCGTTGGTGCTGAGCCTCATCGTGAACGCCGCCGGGGAAATGATGGGCTATGCTGCCGGTGCGGGCCGATCGTGGGAGGCAGTGTATCATCACGAGCTCTACAAGCTGGAATACTTGAGCAAGCCCGAGCGCGACGCCATCCTCAACGGCTCGATCACCGCGTCACCTGCTGATGCATGCGCCAAGCCGGCGGCGGCTCAGCCGACGGAAACGGGGAGCGCTGCGGCAGGATGACATCGCGCTGGGTCGACGGCGTCCACGAGATCTCGTTTTCGATCATCATCCCCACGTACAATCGCCCGCGCTTCCTGGCCTCGTGCCTCGAGTCCGTGGCCGCGCAGGACTACCCGTCCGCACTCGTTGACGTTGTCGTCGTTGACGACGGGAGTGATGCTCCGTTGGACGCGACGATCGCGCCGTATCGCGCGCGGCTTCCGGTGATGTTGGTCCGGCAGGACCACGGCGGGCCGGGCGCAGCCCGTAACACCGGGGCGGCGCAGGGGAGCGGGGAATTCCTTGTGTTCCTCGACGACGACTGCCGCCCTGCTCGAGACTGGTTGCAGGCCCTGGCCCGTCACTTGAAGTCTTCCCCGGACACGGTCGTCGGGGGTCCAATGTCCAACGGCCTGCCCGACAACATCTACGCGGTGGCGAGCAGCCTACTCATCGAGGCGGCCAGCACCTACTTCAACACGGATCCCTCCCGTGCAACCAATCTGATCACAGGCAACCTTGCACTGTCGCGGGCGGATTTCCACAGGGTTGGCGGGTTCGACGACACACTGATGACCGCGGAGGATCGCGACTTCTGCGACCGCTGTCGCGAGCAAGGGTGCCGGCTGGTCTATGCTGGCGACGCCGTCGTCTGGCACGACCGGCCCCTGACGTTCCGCACCTTCTGGGCGCAGCACGTGGAGTACGGACGGGGCACGTTCGACTATCACCGGCGGCGGGCGGAGCGGGGCACAACCCGCGTGAGTTTCGATGGAGGCTTCTATGTCCATCTCGTCCGCTACCCGCTCGTGCACAGACGGCCTCGCGCCCTCGCGCTCAGTGTGCTCCTCGGCCTGACACAGGTCGCCAAGACCGTCGGGTTGCTCCGCCAGAGGATGCGGCGGGCCGGGCGCCGGTCCATGCCCTCGCTCGAGCAGGAACGCCCCCTCGAGCAGGAGAGCCATCGAGGATGACACCGCGGCGGCGCTTCTGCATGATCACGACGTTCTACCCGCCGTACAACTTCGGCGGCGACGGCATCTACGTGCACCGGCTGGCCAACGCCTTGGCCGGGCAGGGGCATCATGTCGAGGTGATCCACTGTATCGATACATACCGGCTGATGACCGGACGAGAGCCGGCCGGTGCGTATCACGATCATCCCGGCGTTGTCGTGCATGGTCTGCGAAGTCCGTTCGGCAAGCTCTCACCGCTGGCGACCCACCAGACCGGGCTGCCCTTGCTGAAAGGTCGGATCGGCCAGATCCTCGATCAAGGCTTTGACGTCATCCACTACCACAACATCTCCCTGGTCGGAGGGCCGGGGGTCCTGGCCTGGGGCCGCGGGATCAAGCTCTACTCCCTGCATGAATACTGGCTCGTCTGCCCCACGCACATCCTGTTTCGGTACAACCGCGAAGTCTGCGAACACCCGCATTGTCTCACCTGCACGCTCTCGTACCGCCGGCCGCCGCAGGTGTGGCGGTATACGGGGTTGATCGGGCGCGCGCTCGAGCACGTCGATGCGTTCATCTCCAGCAGCCGGTTCACCATCGAGGCCCACCACGCGCGCGGCCTGCCTCTGCGGGCGGTCCACCTCCCGCACTTTACACCGGCGCCGGACGACGAGGGGGCCTCGGCTCCGGACGGCACGGATGAGCCGTACTTCCTGTATGTCGGCCGTCTGGAAAAGTACAAAGGGCTGCACACGCTGTTCCCCATCTTCCGGCGCCGCGGCGCGGCCCGTCTGCTCGTGGCCGGTACGGGGACCGATGAGCGGGAGCTGCGCCGTCTCGCCGCGGGGATACCCAACGTCCACTTCCTGGGGCATGTCGAATCTTCGCGGCTGCACGCGCTGTACCGGCGCGCGGTCGCGGTGATCGTCCCGACTCTCGCCTACGAGATCTTCGGCATGGTCGTCATCGAGGCGTTCTCACATGGGACGCCCGCCATCGTGCGCAACGTCGGCGGGATGCCCGAACTCATCGCGGAGAGTGGGGCCGGATTCGTGTACACGACCGATGAGGAGCTGATCACCGCGATGGACCGGCTGCTCTCGATCCCGTCGCTCCGGCAGATGCTGAGCCTGCGCGGGTACCAGGCGTATCTGAAGAACTGGACACCCGAGGTCCACCTGAAGAGGTACCTGGCCCTGATCGACGAGCTCACCGCGGCCCGGCGGAGCCCCGGGATCGCCGCGGTCCCCGCGGCCGTCCAACAGGCAACCCGATGAGGATACGACGGGAGGAATCGTGGCTCACGGAAGCACCGTCCTGAGTGCCGCGGCCGTGAATCCCGTTCCTCCACTCACCCACGGCCGGCGCATGGCCACCGGAGCCGCCAGGGTGCTTGCCGCCGACGCGCTCGTGGTGCCCACGGGCGTGCTCGCGGCGGCGTTTCTCACACGCTCTCTTGGTCCGGAGCTCTACGGCCTTTTCACCGTTGCCGCGTCGATTGTCCTGTGGGTCGAGACCGCCGCGACGCTGCTGCTGAGCCGCACGGCGGTGAAGTTCGTGGCTGAAGCAGACGATTGGATGATGGTGGCGGCGCGGCTGAACCGGGTCCAAATGGCGGTGAGCCTCGCGGCGACGGGAGTGCTCATCGGCGTGGCTCCGGCAATCGCCGCGTGGCTGCACGCTCCTACCCTGACGTTCCTCCTGCGCCTGATGGCGGTGGACGTTCCGATCTTCGCCCTGGTCGCTCTGCATCGCGCGTTTCTGATCGGCCGGGGAGCGTTCGACCGCGTTCCACTCCCCACCGCGGCACGATGGCTCGTCCGCCTCGCGCTGGTCTTCGTGCTGGTCGGCCTTGGACTGTCCGTCACCGGGGCCATCCTGGCCACCGTCGGTGGTTCTTTCGCTGCTCTCGTAGCGACGCGCGCCGCCATCCGTCCGCCGCTCTGGGGACGAGCGGCCGCCTCCGTCCAGGGCCTATGGGGATACGCCGTGCCGCTCTTCCTCGGAGCGATGGCGATACAGGCGTTCAACCGGCTGGACCTGCTCATGGTGAAGGCGCTGGTCGACGCGCCCGGGGCGGCCGGTTACTACGGGGCGGCGCAGAACATGGCGATCGGTCCCGGTCTGCTGGCCGCGGCGTTCTCGCCTCTCCTCCTGGGGACTCTGGCCGCGCTGGCCCGCGAGGGCCGGACCGGTGATGTCCGGTCGATGGTGCAGCAGGTCTTCCGTCTCATGTTCGTGCTCCTGCCGTTCATCGGCATCCTTTCGCCCGCGGCCCCGGACCTCGCCGCGATCGTCTACGGACCGACGTTCGTGCAGGCCGGTCCGGCGGCGGGCATCCTGTTCTTTGCCGCCGCTGCGCTCTTCATCGTGTCGGTGACCACGGCCGTCATGATCGCCCTCGGACATCCAAACGTGGCCCTGGGCATGGCCGCGCCGCTGGTTCCCATCGCCTTGGCCGCGCATTGGTTCGTCGTCCCTCGCTTCGGTGCGGCGGGCGCCGCCGCGGTGACCGCGAGCCTCTCCTGGTTGGCCGCGGCCGCCGGGATCCTCGTCGTCTCCCAGCAGACTCGAGTTCACCTTCCGGTCGCCAGCTGGATCCGGGTGCTCATCGTGACCGTGGTCGTCTCCGGGATCTCCTATGCGTGGCGCGCATCCGCCGTGTGGGTGTTGGTAGAGTTGGCGGTCATGGGGATGCTCGCCCTCGGCGCCCTCTGGGCGGCCGGCGTGATCACGAGTGCGGACCTGGCGCTGGCCCGATCGCTGGTCACCCGCCCGCG
>DATDEG010000275.1:0-7830 GCA_036523465.1 bacterium | reverse complement strand
CTCAAGCTTGGACGCTTCATGGTAGCCTTCGGCCGGATCGTCCGCCCAGGAGACGGCGCCGTTGCCCCGCAGTGCGGGAACCAGCATACGATCGGGGGACGTCATGATCCCTGCTCCTCAAGGAAACGGATGCGGCCATTGGTTGAGATCGGCGGGCGACGAAACGCGCCGCCCGGTCAAGCGCTCAGCGATCGTATAGAGTCGCGGCCCGCCCAAGAAGCGCCGCCCATACCCAACATCCAGGGGCTGCAGCTCGGGACTGAGCGTCTTCCAAACCTGCACGCCTGCCAGGCGGACGTCTGGTGTCGTAAGATCTACGGCGTATGCCCCCGCTCCCATTTCGCGGAGCATCCGATCGATGGCGGCGATCTGCTCGGATGGGGTGCCGGTGCGGCAGGGGAGCTCGCTGATGTCGCGTGACTCCGTGTTCTGCCAGAGGAAGGCGGCGGCGCCCCGGTTCGTCGGATCTGCGTAGAAGCGGATGTGATCGGCGAAGGTCTGCACGCGATGGAGCCGGCCGGACGGGATCGGCGGAGCGGTTTGCCGCAACCGATCGGCCCACGCGAAGGTGGCAAATGCCTCCCGCATCGCACGCAGCCAGGCGTCCTGCGGGCGCCAGGCGCTCGCGGCCCCGACCGCGAGACCGACGTCCGTGCCCAGGACCACTGTGAGCACAGTCGGAATCCCGTGGATCCCCGTCAAATCGAGGCAGAGATACTGGAGCCCCGTGGAGCCGAAGTAGCGCCGTTCGACGGCAGCAAGTTGCGGATCACTCCGCCACTCCAGCCGGGGCGGAGGCCACTGCGCGTACCAGGCGATCATGACCGCATCACGCTCCACAAGCTCGAGGAGGGCGGAGAGGATGGCTTCATCGGCCGACGGGGCGCACGCCGTCCCATTGCTGGTGGCGTAGCCGATCGGCGTCTCGCCGGGGGTATCCCCGCCATCCGCGGTAAGGTAGATGAGCTGTGCTGGTAGGTGGGCCGGCACCAGGGTGGTGACCTCCAGCGCTTGTGTCCATCGCACTTTGACCGTTTCTGAGAACGGTTGGAACGGAAACCGGGGACGGGCGTACTGCACCGGATGGAAGAGGATGAACCGATCCGGCGCCACCGCGGAAGGGCCGAGATCTCGGGCTGCCGCAGGAATGAGATCATCAGGCACCGCTGCGGCACAATAGCGTTCAACCGCCTCTCCCACGGCCGCGGCCATCGCCGCGCCCCGGTCGTAATGAAGCGCGCCGCCTGTAATCGTCCGGATCCTGGATCGGTGGATCGACCGGAGGTCCGCCGTTTCGGCGGCGAAGCCGGGGAGCGGCGCCTGGCCGGGAAGCGTCACCAGTTCCCGCAGTCTGCGGATCGGCCCAACGTACGGAGAGAGGAGCCTCATCACCGCAGCGGAGTCCGTCATGCGGTCGTCCCATCGGGATGCCAGGGAGCCGGCGTGTGCTGAGCCATCGGCCGGCATGCCGCGCAGCGAGGGACGGGAAAGACCTCGTGGGCGGTGACCGACGGCTGGGGAGTCAGCCCAACGGCGTAGAGCATCCCCACCACCGAGGCATCGCGCCTTGTAGTCCAGCGCAGCGCGATGTGGACCGCCAGCCCGGCCATCAGCGAGCAGACGGCTGCGCCCATCGGATGATGGGCGGGGCGTTCATCGTAGGCCACAGCAAGATCCGGATCTTCCAGCACGGATCGGCGGCGGGTCCGCAGGCAGGCGTAACAGGCTGTCTCAGGAGGGATGAAGAGCGGCCCCACCGCGCCATAGACCCCGTCAAAAGGGAGCACGAGGAGCCATGCCTGGCCGCGTTCGAGCATCTCGCGGTTCCATGCCTCAAGACGAGGCAGGTCTGCCCCATCCACCGCCGCGATCACGAGGTCCGGTACGGAGGGCATCGCATCGTCACTCTGCACTGTCGTCACGCGGCCGGTTCCGGCCTCCCGAAGCAATGCGTCAACCCTGCGGGCGAGCGTCCCGCCGCCGAGTACATCGATGTGGGCCTCATTGATCGGCCTTCCCGTCACGTGCGGACCCAGGATGGCTGCGAACAACTGCTCTTCACTGTCCGCGTCATCAATCATCGCGCCGACCGGTGTGATGACACCGCTACTCATCAGCACCGACAGAGCCTGCGCGATCACACCCGGCCCCCATCCACGCAGACAGCGCTGTAGCTCCGCCACTGTCCGAGAGCCGTCGAGGAGCGGCAGCAGCGCCGACAGCAGGGGGACGGCTTCGCGACCTGTAACCCTGACCAGCCGGCCCCCGTACTCGAAGAGGTACGCATCACCATCTCGGGCTGCCCGGAACCAGGGGGAGACGTGGAAGCGATCACTGCCAGAGATCACACTCAGGTCACCATCCCCGCGATGCCGAGGGGAAGTGAACCTCCTCCCCGCGTGGTCGCCTCAATCGCGGCCGTCACTGCAGCAGCAACAGCAGCAGCAGCCGACGTCGATGTTCCCGTCACCTACTTGGCCTCCGTCCCCCGGATCGAGATCATCGGCCATGAGCGGGACGATCTGCCGCCGGTGCTCTGCCGTCAACCCAGCACGCTGTGGAATCTCCATCAGGATCTCACCCCCGCAATCTTGTCGTGTGGTGCGGGCTCAGGATAGCAGCGACTACGGATGGACTCAGTACCTCCGAGCCGACAGGCGGCAACACCGCGCTGACTGGCGTACGATCGTGGGCCACAGGCATCGATCGCT
This sequence comes from bacterium, assembly GCA_036523465.1. Lineage (GTDB taxonomy): Bacteria > Sysuimicrobiota > Sysuimicrobiia > Sysuimicrobiales > Kaftiobacteriaceae > Kaftiobacterium. The sequence goes on along the minus strand of DATDEG010000275.1, from coordinate 5,119 downwards.
CTCGTCGCGGCACCACGTGGGAGGAACAGCCGGTCGCGTTGTTCCTGCCCTCAGCGTGAACGCGACTGCCGTCGTGGCTGGGTCGGTACGGGGTGGTCGCGGCGATTGTGGCCCTTGCCCTCTACGGCGTCCTCCAAGCGGTCGATGGGGTTGCGCTCAAACAGGCGGTCGACGCTTGGAGCCGTGCGGCTGACTCCGACAGGGCGACGCGCTTCGCGGCCGCGGAGGCCGTCCGATGGATGGAGTGGGCCGTGCCGCAGCTATCAGAGCTTCATGCTGGTTCTCGCACTCTTGCTGTTCGGCGCCGTGATCGCCTTGACGGCAAGAGTCTCACGGCCTATCGGCTACCTCATGGGACTGTCCGGAGTCTCGTACATCGCACAGGGTTGGGTGATCGGCGTCGCCGGCTTCTCCGCCGCGAACACGCCGGCCATGCTGGCAGGGATCCTCCTGGTCCTGACATGGTCGATCTGGCTCTTTGTCAGTGCATGGCGGACGGAGAACACCGGCCGCTTCCGTCCAGCCTGAGCGCAGGCCTCGTGCCACCTCAGACAGTGGCTTGTGCGGCGAACGCAAGGCAGGCCGCACCCATCAACCCTGAACGGCCGGCATACGCGGCGGTGAAAACAGAGGGCGAGACGGCGCCGCGCAGGGCGCTCCGGGTAACGGATTCATGGACCGCGGCGGCAAGCGCCGATCCCTGATGGAAGAGGCCCCCACCGAGGACCAGGCGGTCGGGATCCCACAGGCGCACAAGGATCAGCGCGGCTCGGCTGAGGGCGCGCCCCGCCTCTTCGATGACCGCCCCAGCCGAGGCATTTCCAGCAGATGCCGCCTCGAAAACTTCCTGTGCGCCCGCCATGCCGGCGCGCCGCGCGATCCCCCATCCGGCGGCAACGGTCTCCAGACAGCCCCGCTGCCCGCAGCGGCAGAGATCGCCGTCCGGGATGACCGGCGCGTGACCGAGTTCGCCCGCTGCGTCCTCAGCCCCATAGTACAGATGTCCGCCGGAGACAAGCGCTGCGGCAATACCTGTCCCTACGCTGAGGTAGGCCATGTGGCCGGCGCCCTGCCCCGCTCCCCACATCCACTCTCCCCAGGCGGCGGCGCGCACATCGTTCTCGATGACGAGCGGAAGAGGCGCGACCGCTCGGACGGCGGCGACGACGGGCAGATCGTGGACATCGAGGTTGCCGGCATACCGCATGATCCCGGCTGCCCGATCGACGAGACCTGGAACGGCGAGCCCCACGGCGGCCGGATCAAGCGAGGCTTCGCCTGCCCGCTTGTACGCCTCCTCCACCGCAACGCGGAGGAACGCAGCGACAGCGGCATTCCCGCGGCGAACCTCAACCCGGCGAATGGCTTCGTGCAACACGATCCGCTCCGCCGTCACGGTGGCGGTCCGGAGGAACGTCCCGCCGAGGTCGGCAGCAATCACCGCGCGCATGTGACCGCCTACCTCGTGGTCGTCACCGCGATCAACCCCCGCGTGATGTAGTTGCGAAAGATCATGGCGAAGAGCACCGGCGGGATCATGGTCAGCACGACGGTCACGGCCACGACTCCAAAACTCACGTCGGGGTTGACCGCTGTGACCGAGACGATGACGGGGATCGTCTGCGAGCGGATCGTCGAGGTCACGAACAACGCAAAGGGAAAGTCATTGTACGAGAACATGAAGGCGAACGCCGCGGTCGCCGCGACGGCCGGCGCGGCCACGGGCGCGACGATACGCAGCAGGATCTGCAGGCGCGTCGCCCCGTCGACCAGGGCCGCCTCCTCGATGTCCGGCGGTACCCGGCGGAAGTACAGGGTGAGGAACCAGACCGTGAACGGCAGCGTGAAGGTGGAGTGGATCAAGATGAGGGCGCTGTACCGGTCGAGCAGGCCGAGCCGGTTGATGATGAGATAGTACGGAATCGCCACGGCCATCGGCGGCAGCAGCCGGCTGGCCAGGATAAACATGTAGAACAGGTTTGATCCGCGGAACCGCACCCGGGAGAACGTGTAGGCTGCCATCGTGCCGAAGAGGAGATTGGTAAGAGCCACGCTGAGCGCCACGATGGTGCTGTTCCGCAGTGCGGGCAGGGCATCCCGGGCCTTCTCCGAGATCCTCCCCCGCAGTAGCCCGGTCTCCTGGTAGCCTGCCGGGAATTTGCCCGTGAAGATGAAGCGGTAGTTGTCGGCCGTCAGCACCCGTGGGATCCACTGCGGCGGCACGCGGAAGAGCTCTTTCTCCGGCTGTACGCTGTTCAGCGCGACCCAGCCGAATGGGGCGAGGATGTAGAAGGCCACGATGAGGCCCAGCACGTTACCCAGGGCTCCGCTCCACCGCTTCCGGGTCATTCGCGGTAGATCTCCTCGCTGCGCAGCAACCGCATGTAGAGCGCGATAAACACGACGAGCGAGGCGGCGAGCAGGACGGCCAGCGCGGCGCCCCGCCCGAAGTCGAACGACGTGAACATACTGTTGTACACGTAGTAGGAGATCAGCGAGGTCGCACCGGCCGGCCCGCCGCCGGTCATGACGTAGAGCAGATCGAACGTCACGATGCCGACCATCGTCTCGTAGACCACGATGATCAGCGTCGTCGGGACCAGCAGCGGGATCGTGACATGCCGCAGCGCCGCGAGCGTCCCCGCACCGTCTGCGCGGGCCGCGTCGAAGAGCTCGTCCGGAATCGCCTGGAGCGCCGCCAGGTAGAGGATCGAGGTCAGCGGGACCTCCTTCCAGACATGGGCGAAGAGGACGGAGAGCAGCGCGGTGGTCGGCCGGGACAACCACGGCACGTACGAGTCAATGATCCCGAGCGAATAGAGCGCGCCGTTGAAGGCGCCGTAACTGCTGTTGAAGATCCAGGCCCAGATGATCCCGCTGATCACCGTGGGGATCGCCCAGGGCAGCAGGATCGCCACGTTGAGGAAGGAGGCGGTGCGGGTCCTCGCGTTGAGCAGATGGGCGATGGCGAACCCCAAGACCGTGGCGAGCGGAACCGCGCCGGCGGCGAACGTGAGGGTGTGGCGCCAGGCGCCGGCGAAGAATTCGCTGCGGATGACGTCCATGTAGTTCTTCAACCCGACGAAGGGTGTGCTCTCCGGCCGGTAGAGGACGACCTGCCGGAGGCTCGTGACGATCGCCGATCCGATTGGGTAGAGGGTAAAGAGCGCGATGAGGACCACGACGGGCAGCACCGTGGCATACGCGTAGCGAGCTTCACGGTGATGCGACCGGGGGGCCAGGCGCGCGCTCATCCTTCAGCAAAAGGGGGACAGCAAACCGCTGCCCCCCTTCTTCCACGCATCAGGAGATCCTACTTCTTCATTTCCTTCCACTTCGCGGCAGACGCCTTCAAAGCGTCGAGCGGCGTCTTCTGACCGAGGAGCGCCTTGTTCATCTCCTTCTGGAACTCCAAGCTCCAGGGGCCCCAGAACGGCGTGAGGGCCTCCTTGGCCTTGGCCAGCTTCGACTGCTGCTCCTCGAGCGTCACGTTGCCCCACTTGTTGATCGCCGTCCGGATCTGGCCGTCCTTGTAGAGCGGCATCTGAGCGAAGCCCAACCCCTTCTCCAGCGCCCAGCGCTTCACGACGGTGAACTCCCCGCCGGTGCGGCCGCCGAAGTACTCCAAGAACTTCCAGGAGGCCTCCTGGACATCCTTACCGCGGTCGGCGGCCATCTTCGTCATGGCGTAGAAGCGGACGAAGCCAACCGTCCCGTGCGTCTCACCGGGCATCAAGGCCATCTTGAACTTCCCGGCCTGGGCGTGCGCCCCCGGGGTGTTGAGGTCGGCCAGATTGTACTTGGGGAGCACAGCAAACGCGACCTGGCCCGCGCCCATCGCCTTGACGAGCGGGATCTCCGTCGTCTCCAGCGAGGCGGGGTTGATGATCTTGTGCTTGCGCATCCCGTCGACCAGCCACTGGGCGACCTTGTGCGCCGCCGAGCCGTCCTTGTCGAAGACGGCGTTGAGGTTATCGTCGAACATGCGGTAATCCTTGAACGAGTACACCATGGAGAGGAAGACCTCGATGTACCAGGGGGTGATATCCTGGAACTGGAACATGATCGGGTACTCGACGATCTTCTTTTCCTTCATCGCCAGCGCCATCTTCGTCACGTCGTCCCACGTCGCCGGGGGCGCGGAGAATCCGGCCCGCTTGAGCATGTCCTCGTTGTAGATAAAGATGATCGTGTCCGCGTAGTAGGGCAACCCGTAGAGCTTGCCCTTGTAGGTCATGCCCTCGATGGCATAGGGCGCAAAGTCCGGCTTGTAGGCCTTAACCTGCGGGAAGTAATCCTCGAGCGGCACGATCCAGTTGGCGGCGGCCCACTGCTGGAGCCAGTGGTCGGACGAGTACGCGACATCTGTGGCCGTCTTGCCCACGAACCGGGCGGTCATGACGTCGGTGTACTTCTCCCAGGAGAAGTCCTGCATCGCGACCTTGATCCCCGGGTTCTTCGCCTCGAACTTCTTGATGTTGTCGAGGATCACGTCGTTGCTGTACGACCAGACGGTGAACGTCAAGGGCACGGACGTCGCCCCGTAGGCGACGGCTGTCGTCACGGAGAGGGCGACCACTAAGGCAACGATCGACCGTCGGACATGCATTCTCCTCACCACCCCCTATCGCTATTTAACCTGACGCGTGCGACTCTTCGCCTTCCGTGGTGCGCGCGGGACTCCGGGACGGGAGGGAACCGGCGGCGTAGCGGTCCGCGCCGGGGCCGGGACGGATGACTTCTCTGGTGCGGTGGCGGGCGGCGTGACCGCGGTTTCCGCCCCCGCGAGCCAGAGCGTGACCTGGCGGAAGAACTGCTCATACCCGGGCCACTTCATAAAGTTCACACCCCAGTGCGGGGTCGTGTCCGAGGAAAACACCACGGTGCGACCCCGGCCATACTCCCGCACGGCGATGAGCGGATCCTCGGAGGCGCGCGCAAAGGGACGCACCGTCGCGAGCACGCGCGCGTCGGGCCGCGGGGTCGCGCGATTGTACCCCAAGAGCGGCGGAAACGGCTCCCATTCGATGCCGCCCATCACCGGATGCGTGCGGTCGGACACCGTGACAAGCGCCCCCGACGGCGTCTCTACGCGGTCATCGGTGGCCTGGAAGACCAC
>DATDEG010000274.1:0-3936 GCA_036523465.1 bacterium | reverse complement strand
AGCGTTGAAGTGACGGACGTGACGCTGCGCCCGATGCAGAAGCCGGGATCGTGACCATATGAACACGACAGAGAAGGAGCTCATCCGCCCCGTTCCCCCCCACCCGCGGGATATGAAGCGCGCCTCTCATTTTCCGGCGCTCGTGATCACCGCGCGCCGGCGGGGATTCATCCCCGTCAGGGAGCTGTGGGAATTCCGGGAGCTGCTCTACTTCCTGGGCTGGCGAGACATCAAGGTTCGCTACAAGCAGACGGCGATCGGCGCGGCGTGGGCAGTGCTCCAGCCCGTGATCACGATGGTGATCTTTACCGCGATCTTCCATCGGTTTGCCAAGATCAACACCGGGAACATCCCCTATCCCGTGTTCGCCTTCGCCGGACTTCTCCCATGGAACTTGTTTGCGGGAGCGATGCAGCGGTCGATCGTCAGCCTGGTCACCAGCACTCCGTTGATCACGAAAGTCTACTTCCCGCGGCTCATCGTGCCGATCGCGGCGACCTTCTCCGCCGCCGTCGACTTCGCCATCGCGTTCGCCGTCCTGGTCGTGATGGGGATCCGGTACAATATTCTGCCGACGTGGCGGCTGGTAGCCCTGCCACTGGCCGTCGGCGTCGCGCTGCTCGCGGCGGTCGCCGTCGGCCTCTGGCTCTCCGCCCTGAACGTCAAATATCGCGACGTCGGGCACGCCATCCCTTTCTTGATCCAGGTCTGGATGTTCGCGTCACCCGTGGCCTATCCGATGGGGCTCGTCCCAGGGCGCTGGCACCTGCTCTACAGCGCGAACCCCATGGTGGGGGCCATCCAGACGTTTCGATGGTCGCTCTTGGGCGGTCCGGCCCCCGACCTCCGGCTATTGGCGGTGAGCTTCCTCGTCACGCTGGCTTTGCTCATCTGGGGGCTGTTCTACTTCCATCGTATGGAACGGACGTTTGCGGACGTGATCTGAGATGACAACCACAGCGATTCGCGTTGCCGGTCTCTCGAAAGTCTACCAGATCTCCGCAGAGCGGAAGGCGCGCACCAACATGCTCCGGGACGTCCTCACCGATGGCCTCCGCAACCTCGTGTCGAGAAACGGAAACCGTGGTGGATCCCAGACAGTTTGGGCCCTCCGCGAGGCGACCTTCGAGATCGGGCGGGGTGAGATCGCCGGGATCATCGGCCAGAACGGCGCCGGAAAGAGTACTCTACTCAAGATCCTCTCGAGGATCACGGAACCGACAAGCGGCGAGGCACGCATCTACGGCCGGGTCGGATCGCTGCTCGAGGTCGGGACGGGGTTCCACCCGGAACTCACCGGACGCGAAAACGTCTATCTCAACGGCGCCGTCCTGGGCATGACGCGGCGGGAGATCGACAGAAAGTTCGGTGAGATCGTCGCGTTCTCGGAGATCGGGCGGTTCCTCGATACGCCGGTGAAGCGCTATTCCAGCGGCATGCACGTGCGGCTGGCGTTCGCGGTTGCGGCCCACCTGGAACCGGATATCCTTCTCGTCGATGAAGTCCTGGCCGTGGGCGACGCCGCGTTTCAGCGAAAGAGCCTCGGGAAGATGAGCGGCGTGGCGCGGGAAGGACGCACCGTCCTCTTCGTCAGTCACAATATGGCCGCGATACAGAATCTCTGCACACGGGCGATGGTCCTCCGTCAGGGCGGGATCGTCTTCGACGGACCCACCGACGGGGCGATCAAGGAATACCTGGGGTTTCTGGACTTGACAGCCCCGTGGGCGTTTCAGGACAATCCCGAGCGCAGAGGCAACGGCGAGATCCGGTTCACCGGAGCGATCGTTGCCGACGGCGAGGGGCGCGCCACGCAGTCGCTCGTCGCAGGGCAGGCGGCGACATTCTCGTTTCCCTACGAGAATCCCCGCCGCCTGAAACGGGCCGCCTGGGGGATAGACCTGTTCAACCAGAACGGGGTGCTCGTCGCCGACCTCGGCTCCCAGTACGTTGGTTTCGATGCCGACCTGAGCGAGCGGGGCGTCCTGCGCTGCCACGTTCCCAGCCTCCCGCTCCCTCTAGGAAACTACCGGATCTTCGTGTGGATCGCCACCGATGGGGGGATGGCCGATGCTATCCCCAATGCGGCGATCTTTGACGTTCAGAGCTCGGTCTTCTACGACTCCGTGCGGACGCCGACTGTGAAAGACGGCGCCTGTCTGATTCAGTACGCGTGGCGGCATGAGCCGCTTGCGCCCTGACCGGGCCGCCCGCCTCTTTTGTCGGAGATGATCGATGGAAGATAGGGGTGGACCCTCAAAGGCCGCACCCGCGGGAGCGAGGATTCGCCGCGCTTTTCGTTTCGCCCGCAGCCGAACCGAGAAGGCGCTGTACAGCCGGCGGCTCCTTCCGCAGGCCAACCTTCCATTGCCACACTTCCTCGGCCTCGGGGCCCAGAAATCGGGCAATGTCTGGCTTTTCGAGAACCTCAGGCGCCACCCGGACCTCTATCTGCCGCCCGCAGGCGAGCTCCATTACTTCGACCGGCACTACGTCCAGACGCTGCGGTCCTACGGCGAGACGTTTCGCCCGGGGTTCGGCAAGGTGTTCGGTGAGATCACCCCGGCCTATGCGATCCTCCCGGTCGACAGGATCCGTTTCATCAGATCGATCATGCCTTCCGTGAAGCTGATCTTCCTCATGCGGAACCCTGTGGACCGGGCCTGGTCCCACGCCCTGATGATGCTCATGAGCATTCCCAACCGATCCTTCGAGGAAGTGCAGGAATCGGAATTCCTTGCCCACTTCCGCTCGCCCGGCTCCCTCCGCCGCGGAGACTACCGGGCGACCCTGGACAACTGGCTTCAGATCTTTCCGCCCGAGCAGCTGTTCATCCGGTTCTACGAAGACATCGTGCGCCGGCCTCAACAATTGCTCGCCGACGTCTTCGGCTTCCTGGGCGTGTCGCGGGACGTCGACTGGAGCTCCTTCCCGTTCCAAGAGGTTGTCCATCGGGGCCCCGGCATCCGGATGCCCGACAGATACCGGCGGTTCCTCCAGGATCTCTACCGGGAGCAGATTGAGGCCTTGGCCGCGCGATTCGGCGAGCCTGTGACGTCATGGCGCTGCTGACCTCGACGACGATGCGACCTCCGAGATTGAAGATTCGAGGCAGGCTGCACAGGCTGAACGAATACCTGATGGGCAGGATGCTGGGCCCCATCTCCTCCGTCGCGACCGCGGAGCGCGTCGCCGCGCTCACCTTCGACGATGGGCCCGATCCAGAGGCCACGCCCCGCCTGCTCGAGGTGCTGGAGGCGCATCACGCGCGTGCCACGTTCTTCATGGTCGGGAAGGCTGCCCGGCGACATCCTGACCTGGTCCGCCGTGTTGCCGCGGGCGGGCATGCCATCGGCAACCACTCCTGGGACCATCCCTCGCTCCCCCTGCTTCCCGGCAGGGAGCGCCGGATGCAGATCCGTGCCTGTGCCAGGGCGCTCGCTCCCTACGGCCGGCCTCTCTTCCGGGCCCCGTACGGGCATCTCAATGCGGCCTCCAGCCTCGAGGCCATGATGCTCGGGTACCAGGTGATCGGCTGGAGTGGGAACGGGCAGGATTGGCTCGACCATGACGCCCAGGTCATCTTCGAGCGCCTGACCCAGAAGCTCCACCCCGGCGGCATCATCGTGCTCCACGACGCCCTGTACCACGCGGAGGCCGCGCACTACACGGATCGCCGGCCGATGATCGCAGCCGTCGAGAGTGTCCTGCAGCATCTCGGATCCACGTACCGATTTGTCACCGTCCCGGAGTTGCTGAAGCTGGGCCCGCCGCGACGCCGCAAGGGGTTTCCGAGGATCAGCGTGAAGTGGCTGAACTCCTTGAACGCGGCGGTGGGCGAACCCCGCCGATACGCGAGCACCTCCACGTAGATGGAGTCCTCGAGATCGATCGAACCAGTCCGGCCGGTCCGCACGCCGGCGCTTGACGTCTGGC